>USJD01000042.1 GCA_900554835.1 uncultured Prevotella sp.
ATTCCAAAATTACGTTAAATCACGCTTGTGAATTTTCACTTGCGAAACTTTAGTTAAATGATTTTATAAAAACAGGAGATTACAATGATGCAAGGAAAAAATGGAATGTTTCTCAAGACAAAGACCATCAGAAAATGCATGATATAAAATTTCAAAAAGTAAATATATATCAACAAGTAATGATGGAATTATTCCATAAAAGTACGAATTTAAATGAAAAATAACGATATGAAGGCAAATAATAAAAATCTTTTGGCTATAATGGCTTTTACCTTAGTTTCTTGTTTTCAGTCAAAGGAGAAAGAGGTTGTACTTTATCCTTCCTTTTACGTGGAGGATTACCGTATTGTGTATAATGACAATGATATTGTCATTAAGGCTTGTTGTAAGGATTCGGTAATAGATAAATGGGATTTGGTGATGAAAAATGGAGAGTACTATATTTCTTATAGAGGGAAAAAATATCTTTTTTTATCAACCAAGCGTGAATGGGATACTGTATGTGAAGTGTATCCAGACTTTCCAATGCATATAGTAACACAGAAGTTAAATGATTCTTTATTTGTTTCTTCTTTTAATCAAACTATAATACATGAAGGTATGCTTTTAGAAGTAGTCTATGATAAATTTTATAAGATAAAGCAAGTTCGACATCAAACCATGTGGCTTGATTATACGCCCAAAGGCGTAAAGGCTATTGAATATATTCCTTTTATTTACTCAAATGGAAGGGATGATTGAATGTTTGAGAATAAGTTGTTTCCCTATAACAGTGTGTTAAAATTAACTATTACGAATATGACGCCTATGGAAGATTCTTTTCCGAAAAGGACTTGGATGCCAATCCATTGGCAACTTATAAATATAATTATCGCTGATGAGAAAACTCTATATGTTCATATCGGTTCTAGCTCCGATGCTTTTTGGTCAATCATCCTTGGCTCAATCCAACGATGAGAATTACATCTTGTCCCAAAGGAACATCAGTCCATCAAAGTCGATAGACGAGTACCAATACTATGATGGGCTGGGACGTTTGGTAGAGAAAGTGTCAGTCAACTTATCACCTGAAAGTGGTGTTGACTTGCTTGAATCCACAAGCTATGATGCGTTTGGACATGTACTTCAGAAGGGCAAGCCTGTAGCCTTGTCTGGCAATTTGGGCAACTATACTGATGTGACCAGAGACCATTATATTTCAGACTACAAGGAACCTTATGCCTATATGGAGTATTTCTACGAGAATTCTCCATTGGGAAGAAAAAAAGAGGAACGTGGTCCAGGGGCAGCCTGGATTGTGCATGTCGTAGGTTCCTCAAAACAAGAGGAGGTTTACACCTATCGTTATGATAATGCCGACCGTTTGCAACAGGTGCTCCACCAATTAAATGGTGGTAAGGCTGTCTCTTTGAAGCAAAATACCTATGACAAGCATTGCCGCTTGATAAGTCAAAAGGTCTTTGAAAAGGAAACGATTGGTTATGGTTATAATGTAAGGGAATGGCCAACGGACATATCTTCCTCAAACTTCAGGGAATCCTTGTCATATTATGACGGCAAGAATCGTGAGTTTGGTGGAAATATATCCGCAATGGTCTGGAGTGCGAGCGATGAGATTTTGAAACGAAAATATGATTTTACGTATGATAGGCTTTCTCGCTTGACCTCTGCTTCCTATTCTGAGGACAACTCTACGAATGCTCATTATGATACTCGTTATACGTATGACTTGATGGGTAACATGCTGACCTTGAAACGCAATGGCCTTCAAGATGGGGGAATTTATGGCTTAATAGATGATGTAAGTTTTACCTATAAGGAAAATCAGTTGCTCAATGCAGAAGACAAAGTGGAAGACCCTACTTACAAGGATGCTTGGAACTTTGTGGATGGTGCTTCTGAAAATGTTGAGTATGGATATGATAAGAATGGAAATATGGTCAAGGACCTTAACAAGGGCATCTGAATCACCCTTCTTGGAAAAAAACAACTAAAGAATTAAAGGAATTATATGAGTATTTAAAAAAGAAACGACCAAACGAATATTTACAACATTAAAATATAATTAGAGTATGATGAAAGATTTTGTTATTATAATATCGATACTTTTATGTTCTTGTTGTCCTAACAAGCAACATGCGGTTATTAAAGCTGATTTAGTGAAGGTTTTTGACAATTATCCTTTGACCAGTAAAGGTGATGAAAATTACACGCGAGAAATCCATTTGGTATTTAGAATCACAAACACAACTAATGATACTTTTTTTATTCCTATGCAAGCTATGGGATATGACTGTAATTCTAAAATACATTTTTGCGTAGATTCACTAAAAAGCATTTCTTTTGCAACGTTTTATGGTAGGGTAGCAAGCTCGCATGTTCTTCTGCCGCACGATTCTATTGATTGTGGCATTTCAATTTATCAAGATGAAATAAGAAAGAAAAATATGTCAGTACAGTCTTTACTAAAGGTACTAAAAGTAGAGTATTGTGTGGATGACTCTGAAAGAAAAAATAGTAAGTATCAGATTCCCACAATTCTGTTTGATGTTAAAGATAAAAATGTAGAATACTTTTATAATAGTCCTGATCGCCATGGTCCTCTTTGATAAAAAATGATAATCAATAATCAGCTCATAAAATCCCCCAATAAATAGTGTGAGGGATGGAAAAAACAAAATAAAATAAATGAGGAAGGTAGTTGTGTTTATAAGTATTATAGTGACAACAATTCTTGTTGTACTTTTTTACAAGCCAAGTGATGATACGCCAAATTTTTATCGTTTGGTTTCTTTACAAGAGTATGAAGGTGAATCTTACAATCCTAAGGATTATTTTGATTCCCCTGATACTTTGTGTGATAATAAAGATACACTTGCTAGAGCTGTTGTTACTAGAAAGAATACGGCTCTTGATGTAGCAAAGTCTCTTTTTTTGTCTAAATTTGGGCAGAAAAATGTGCAAAAGCTGCAAGCCTCACTAATAGGCGATAGTGTGTGGAAAGCGAGTGCTATAGGGAAGGATACTATGGCAGTTTATATATATAAAAGCAATGGGAGGATATTAAATGATAAAACTAAGGAGGTAAATTCCATTTTTGTAGATAATCCAACACTTGCAGCAGAAATAGGTATTGCATATTTGAGTGATATCTATGGCAAGGAAACAATAAATGGAGAATATCCTTTTGAAGTCGTAAAATTTAAACATAGTTGGTTGATTATGGGAACACTTCTTAAAGGACATTATGGTGGGACTGGACAGATTCAGATTTCTGCTTATGATGCAAAAGTTAAGTTTTATATTCATGAAAAATAAAAAACGATAGTCATGAGAGCGAATCTTTTCAAAAATAAGTGCTTGTTGAAATGCTTGGGGGATATGTTACTTACCTTTTAACTTGAGTCGGTTTCCTAGCCATCATTAAGCAATGTTGTTTTCCATTGAAAAAAAACTTGTTGCAATAAAATATTTTTTAGCTTTTTACGTTTCTCTATTATAGATAATGATATTGAATACTAAAGATTAAGAGAATTATAAAAAACCTATTTAAATGATAGTTATGAAAAAGTATTTAGCTGAAATGGTGGGCACGATGGTGCTCGTGCTGATGGGTTGTGGTGCGGCCGTCAGCTTGGGATGCGACAATGGCGCTCCTGCAACAGTAGTGGGTACGGCAATGGCTTTCGGTCTTGCTGTGGTGGCGATGGCATATACCATCGGTGGTATCTCGGGTTGCCATATCAACCCTGCCATTACTCTCGGTTGTTTCCTTAGTGGAAGAATGAGTGGCAAGGATGCCGTCAATTATGTCATCTTCCAGTGCATCGGCGGTGTGCTAGGAGCAGCTATTCTCTATTTACTTACTTCCACGGCGGGACTTGTAGGAACGGGTGCCAATGATTTGCAGGCTTGCGGTGCTTCCAACATCACTTCTTGGGGTGGCTTGTTGGCTGAGGTGTTCTTTACCTTTGTCTTCGTTTTGGTCGTATTGGGCGCTACAGCCAAGACCAATGGCGCAACCAATAACTTCGCTGGCTTGGCAATCGGTCTTTCGCTCATCTTGGTTCACTTGGCTTGTATTCGTTATACAGGTACCTCTGTCAATCCTGCTCGTAGCATCGGTCCAGCTTTGTTCCAGGGAGGGACAGCCTTGACCAATCTTTGGATTTTCATCGTAGGTCCATTGGTAGGTGGCGCTTTGGCTGCAGGTGTATGGAAGGTTATCGAACTAGAAAATAAGAAATAAGTATAATGTCAACAGAACAAAAGAAAATTACAGACAGAAAGTATTTCGTACCTTTTGTATTAATCACGTCGCTCTTCTTCTTGTGGGGCTTCGCTCGTGCCATTTTGGATGTGCTCAACAAGCATTTCCAGAATGCTTTGCATATTAGTATTACGCATTCTTCGCTGATTCAGGTAACCACTTATTTGGGTTATTTCCTGATGGCGATTCCGGCAGGTATCTTTATTAATCGGTATGGGTATCGCCGTGGAGTCGTATTCGGATTGATTCTTTTCGGAGCAGGTTCCTTGCTGTTCATTCCTGGCGCAGCGATGGGCAGTTTTTCTGCTTTTCTGCTATGTTTGTTTATCATCGGTTGTGGTCTTGTCTTTCTTGAGACGGCTGCCAATCCGTATGTTACAGAATTGGGTGCCAAGGAGACGGCAACGAGTCGTCTGAATCTCTCGCAGTCATTTAATGGTTTAGGAAGTCTTTTCGCTACCTTTTGCGTTGGTCAGTTTCTGTTCAATAATACAGAAGAAGGCGGTAATGTAGTGGTGCCTTATACCATATTGGGTATTCTCGTGCTATTGATAGCGCTCGTCTTTTCGCGTGTTCATTTGCCAGAAATAAAGCATGAAGTAACTGCCGAGGATGAGGCTAAGGGTAGTAATATCGGCAAACTCTTTGCGCATCATGGTATGTTTGTCTTCGGTCTGTTGGCACTTTTATGCTATGAGATTGCAGAAATTTCCATCAATTCCTATTTCATCAATTTCGTAACAGGAATGCGCTGGATGGATGACCGTACGGCATCCCTGGTGCTGACTGTAGCTTTGGGATTCTTTATGGTGGGACGTTTCTTAGGCAGTTGGATTATGCGCCGGGTGGCTGCCACTACGATGTTGCTCATCTGTGCAGCTGGTAGTGTTGTCTGTATCGGTTTGGTGCTTTGTGATTTAGGGATTGTTTCCTTAGTCGCATTGGTAGGCAACTATCTTTTTGAAGCGATTATGTTTCCTACGATATTTGCCATTGCTTTGACAGGTTTGGGCAATCTTACCAAATCAGCATCTTCCTTGCTGATGATGACCCCGATAGGTGGCTGTGGCTTCCTGCTGATGGGTCTGATAGCCGACACTACTCATGTTACTTTGCCATTTATCGTACCATTTATCAGTTTTGTAATAGTATTAGCTTTTGCAGTTCGTGGATACAAAATTGCTCAAAAGAGCTAAAATTGCTATCTGTATTTAGCAAAACATTAGAAAATTCGCATCAAAAAGTAAGAATTAACTTTTTTAACTCGTTTGAAATACGAAAAAGCAAGTTAACATTTTGCCGTGTCAAAAGAAAAAAGTAAATTTGCACTCGTTTAAGGGAAGTGTTTGGTAAGAGTGCTTTACCTTATTAATATAGTATAGAAGAATGTTTCATTAAAATAATAAATTAAATATTATGGCAGTAGATTACAAGAAAATCGGTCTTGTGAACACTAAGGAAATGTTTGCAAGAGCTATCAAGGGCGGTTGGGCCGTTCCTGCTTTCAACTTCAACAACTTGGAGCAGCTCCAGGCTATCATCCAGGCTTCTTCAAACTTGAAGTCACCAGTTATCCTCCAGGTATCTAAGGGTGCTCGTAAGTATGCTAACCCTACTTTGCTCCGTTACTTGGCAGAGGGTGCTGTAGAGTATGCTAAGGAGTTGGGTTGCAACCATCCTGAGATCGTTCTCCACCTCGATCACGGTGATAGCTTCGAGACATGTAAGAGCTGTGTAGATTTCGGCTTCTCTTCTGTAATGATCGACGGTTCTGCACTTCCATACGAGGAGAACATTGCATTGACAAAGAAGGTTGTTGACTACGCTCATCAGTTCGGTGTAACTGTAGAGGGTGAGCTCGGTGTCCTCGCTGGTGTTGAGGATGACGTAGTTGCTGAGGAGTCTCACTATACAAAGCCTGAGGAGGTTGTTGATTTCGCTACACGTACAGGTGTTGATTCATTGGCTATCTCTATCGGTACTTCTCACGGTGCTTACAAGTTCAAGCCAGAGCAGTGCACACGTGACCCTAAGACTGGTCACCTCGTTCCTCCTCCATTGGCATTCGACGTATTGGCAGCAGTTGAGAAGCAGCTTCCTGGTTTCCCTATCGTTCTCCACGGTTCTTCTTCAGTTCCTCAGGAGTATGTTGATATCATCAACAAGTTCGGTGGTAAGTTGCCAGATGCAGTTGGTATCCCAGAGGAGCAGTTGACTAAGGCTTCTGAGAGCGCTGTTTGCAAGATCAACATCGACTCTGACTCTCGTCTTGCTTTCACAGCAGGTGTTCGTGAGACATTGGCTCTTCACCCAGAGTACTTCGACCCACGTCAGTACTGCGGTAAGGCTCGTGAGTACATGGTTGATCTCTATAGCCACAAGATCAAGGATGTTCTTCATTCTGACAACAAGTTGGCTAACCTCGACTAATTCGAGATTTTTCAATCTAAGATATGAGAGTGGAATCCGAAAGGGTTCCACTCTTTTTTTGCTTTTTATAGGCTGACTCTTGATAGGCAGATTGTATTCTTAATAGGTTGCCTCCTATATAGGCTGCCTATTTTCTTGAAAGTTCAAGATTGCGAGAAATGCTGATGGTGGTCTTTTGTTTTAAAAAGGTGTACTTTTTGTTTTAAATCAGTTTGCTATAAACCATATTAATATCCGTTAGCATAGTTTAACGATATCCGTGCTTATTCTTCAAGAAAGATTTCATATTTTTGCACCCGAAAGAAATACTTTGCTTGGGCAAGTATGCTTTTATTCTTATATAATATCATTGTACTGGTAGAAGATGACGACTGCGTTTGGAGTAACGCAATTTAACTAAAGACATAAGTGTAAAGTAACTAAAGACAATATATAATGATTAAACAAAAATAAACAAGCAATAAATAGAATACAAGTAAATGATATTAGATTATGAGAAAATTTTCAATGATGCCGATTTTGGTATTGGCAATGGCATTGGGCTTTGTAAGCTGCAGTGCAAGTGATGATGGAGTAAACGATGGAATGCTTGGTCATCAGACCACTACATTCATGCCTTCGTTCTCAATGTTGAGTTACACACAGTCTGCAAGTACACCTATCCTACAGGATGGTAGCAACAGCGCTGAAATGGAAGAGAAGCTTGTCTGCAAGATTCTGCCAGGTGGAAAGTTGATGCTGACTCACAAGAATGTTGTTTTTGACGATGCTGTAAGCATTAAGATGGAAACAACTTTGGTGGGCAACAAGTTGATTGTCACAGAGAATGCTGACTATGGAGTGTCTGGCAACTATGGCTACTATACTCTGAATACTACAGTAGGTACGCTGAAAGATGGTAACTATACGATTGTTGTCATGCGCAACCAGAATGTGAGAGCAGAGTTCCAGATGTCTTACGATTCATCTAAGGCCAAGAACCAATAATTGTATTTCCGACGACCAGTTTAAATTTTATTTTTTATATAATAAGTTAGTAAAGTTACTACAAAACTAATATTTCTCTAAAAAAGTTATTCTATTTCATTTTTTATTTGTACTTTTGTCGCACAATACAAATGATTCATTACTATTTGTAAAAATGGATGATAAGATGAAAGTGAAAGTTTTTGAATTAATGTTGTTAGTATCGGCATCCTTACCTACATTTGGACAAAATGTACTTACGGTGGAAGCCAATGCCATGAGGGATTCAGACAAGTTGGTGTATCAGCAAATGGAGTCTTGTTACCCAGGAGGTACTGGGGAAGGGGAAGTTTGGGATTTTAGTTCAATTGCTGATACAGAAGGCACACGCGAAATGACTATTACCAAAGATGCTTATTCGCATTTCCATAAGATTGAGGGGCAAGAAAAATTTTCCTATCGCCTTAATTCAGGCATCCTTGAGCAATATAAAAAAGAAAATCGTCTTTCTAAGATTGCGTATTTTGGAAAAAAAGTTACGTTAAAATACCCATTTCAATATGGTGATTCTCTTTGTTCTGAATTTGTTGGCTATGGTACGTATTGTGGTGACCATTCGGTGAAAGTAAAAGGTAAAGTGGCCATACAAGCAGATGGTTTAGGAAAACTTATTCTTTCCGAAAGAGACACTCTTGATAATGTTCTTAGGGTGCATACGCAAACCACAACTTTAATGGCAATGGATGTTAACTATGCTGAGATAGATTCCATTCATCCCAAGCAGGAAATCGAAGATAAGTATGAATGGTACTATAAAGGATTTAGGTATCCTGTCTGTATTGTCATCCAAAAATATAGTTATGATATTTCAAATCCTATTGGTAGTTCCTTTTTAGCCTATAGGATATTACCTGAGCAATTTTCCCAGATAAGTGATGCCGTCAATGAAAAATTGAAATATGCAGGGAAAACTCGTAAGGACATAGATGTTTCTAAACATCCAAATTCATTCAGGTATGATGTTGCTAATGTAGAGGGAAGAGTTGATATCAGTTATGGTACAGACACTGATGCCAATGTAATGATAGCTCTGTCAAATTCATCTGGTGTCTTGTACAAAAAACAGTCTTATACTGTCAAGGCAGGTGAAACTGGTATCTTCCATATTGAGACTAGTGGCTTATTCTTAGGTCAATATGTTCTTTATGTCAATGTTAATGGAAAATTATATAGTAGAACTATAAATGTCAAATAGCGCTATGAAAATTAACAGGATAATATCTATTGTCACTTTATTAATGGCAATCATATCAGTAAAGGCCCAACTTAAATTTCCTGGGGCACAACCTGGTTATTGGACTCCAAATCCAAATTCCTTTGTAGATGTTCAAACACCAACAGCAGCCTCTTTGGGGAAGTATGGTGATGTGGGTGTGTCTTATTTCACAGGTAATCCTAATATAACAATTCCACTTTATGAGATGAATGTCCGTGGTGTCAAAATGCCGATTTCTTTGGATTATGATGCTACTGGTGTGATGCCTAATAGTTTGCCTTCTTGGGCAGGGCAAAATTGGACATTAAATATTGGTGGTGTCATTACACGAACGGTAAAAGGGCGAAGAGACGAATGGAAAAATCCTAAGCATATAGAGGCTAGTTTTTCCCACAAACCTGTTAACTATTTTGAGTGTCATGACAAGTTGATAGAATATATGGATGAGGGGGGAAACTATAGTAAGTTGAAAAAGGATGTTGCGTACTGTGGATATGACTATGCCCCTGATGAATATACTTTTCACTTTATGGGCAAGTCTGGCAAGTTTTTCCTGGACCAAGATGGAAACTGGAGAGTACAAAGCAATGATAATTTGGAAGTAATCTATGATTATAATGATCCTTCTAATCTTATAGGCTCTCTTTTTGAGAAATACCCATACTCGGCTGCTATAGACCAAGAGCAAAGTAAAACAATAGCTGGATTTGTTATTCGTGATGACGAGGGTAATGTATATACATTTGGCTATGATAAAAATGCCATAGATTATACTACAAATTTTTGGCACATGAGTGCCAATGAGGACAATGAAACATGGCATGCGTCCAGTTGGTATCTTACCAAGGTTGCAGACCGATTTGGCAACATCCTATATAAGCTACATTATCAGCGTGGAGCATACATTATTCAGGTTTTCAACGCTTATTATAACGATTATGTGAATGAAAAGGCTACGGGAATGCTTGGTGCAAGTTTTTCATATAGTACTAGTAACCAGTTCTTTCCTTATACGATTTCCATTAGTTCACCGGTTTATCTCCAAAAAATAGAAGCTATGGATGGAATAAGGGTTATTATATCTTCTGAAAATGTGGGTAGTACCCTTGCCACGGAGAACTTGTATCATTCACTATATTCAGAAGGTGTTCAAGAATTATATAGGAAGTTGGTGAGTATGGTTGATGCTTGGGGGATATCTCAGAATGGTGCTCTGGTTGGTGGATTCTATTATTTACAGAACAATAAAGATTCCTTGGCTGATTTTAGGTATCCGTCATCTGATGATTATGATGTGTTGAGTCGAGCTAGAATTCGGAAACTTAAATATCTTGACATCCAATGGGCTAGAGATAAAGCCCAAAATTATAAGGCATATAGGTTTTGTATGAGTCAAACTTCTAATCGAAGATTGCGCCTTGACAGTTTGATGGTTCAAAATGATGCCGTACATTATAGCATCACAACAGGCATTAACGGTATCTATAGGTTTAAGTACAACCAATTTGAAAAACTTCCAGAAGATTACCTTACTTCCTGTGTTGACCATTGGGGATATTATAATGGCAATGCTTATAAACAGGCAGATTGGAGTTATGCCAACAATATGGAAAGTTTTAGAAATCCTGATTTCAATTATACTCCAATAGGTATTTTAGATGAGATTGTTTATCCTACAGGCGGTGTTACAGATTTTGAATATGAATCAAATACTTATAGTAAGAAATTGAGTAATGATAGGCAAAGTATATCAAATGCGGATGGTGTAGGAGGTGGCTTGAGAATCAAGTCCATCAAGTCTTATGATTCTGAAAAAAAGAAAAATCTGCTGAGCCAGAAGGATTATTCCTATAACATTCCTGGCACAGACAAGTCAAGTGGAGAGCTATTTGCCTCGCCACTTTATTATTGGAAGGATTGGAGTCTTAAATGCGAACAAAAGAATGCTTCGTATCACATGACAACTTTTCATACATCTTCTATCGTGCCGTTAGCTAATAGTACAGGTGTGAGTCTTGGATACTCTTATGTTACTGAGACTGTCAGGGATATAGCAAATCCAGGTAAGTTTCATGAGCAGCACGTTTACCATTACTCAAATTTGTCAGACCCTTCTGTGAGAGACCAACGTTTTACCCTCACCTTTGGTTATGCAAATCAGTTTACCCCTTTTGACGAGTGGTCTGAGTTAGGTTTTAAGAAAGGTGTCCTTCTTAATGTGAAATCCTATGATGGTAATGGACAAAAGGTAAAAAGTGTTGGATATAAATATCGCAAGGATAATTACCTGAAAGATTATGTCTATACCTCAAATTTGGTTTATGAGTGCTATGGCAATAGTGCGCAGTATTCTCACTATTTGGGTGGAGTCTATAAATTGTACTACCCAAAGTACGATGTAGTAGAAGAGCAGGATACCATGTTTTGTTCAAATGGCGCAAAGATGGTAACCACTCATACTTATGATAAGTCGGATGTAAAATTTAATTCTTGGAAGCCTTACAAGCATCAAGTGGGTTTAAGAATAGTAAACTCGGAGGCACTCAAAAGAGGTGTTTTCTCGGAGACTAACACCTATTCATTTGGTAACTTTAATGCAAGTAGTGGCAATGATTCAATATTGTATAAGGGTGATTTCTATGTCAAGCCATATAAAACGATATATACAAGGAATGGACAACTTGTGTCGGAGGAAACTACAACTTATTCTGCAAACAAAATTAATGGAAAAAGCCATTTGTTGCCTAAGTTGGTTACACGCAAGAATAGTAATAATGTAGTGGACACGCTTTACTGTTATTATTCTTATACAAATACGGGAATGCCTGCAATTTACAAGGAGAAGGGGAAACCTGAAACCTTTCTTAGGTGGGCTTGGAACGATAGTTTCCTAATGATGGTAGGAAATGCTTACATTCCGATTTCAATAACAGACAAGCAATTCATTGACCAGGAAGCATGCAGCTCCTATATAAACTCTTTCTTGAAAGGGTATTTGGGACATGTTACAGGATATGTTTGGAATCCATTGTTTGGTCCAACTGCTATCATTTTGTCAAATGGTAATGTCAATTCTTTCAAATATGATCGTTTTGGTAGATTGACCAGTGTGTATGACTATAATAACGTTTTATTAAAGGAATATGAATATAATTATCGCAAGTAACATGAGAATAAAGATAACTTTTTTAGCCTTGTGTGTTCCCTTTCTTTTATATGCCCAAAGCAAGAAACAAAACTATATAAAGGAAACATTGCACCTTGATACAAATGGTGCTAGTATTGAAAATGTTAGTTATTATAATGGCTTGGGTAATTTGTCAGAGATTGTATCAACAGCTTCTGGTACGTCGGATAATGTATATACCTTTAAGACTTATGATTCTAAGGGGCGTGAGAGTAAAAATTTTTATCCAACACCAATAGGCAGTGGATTGGACTTCAAGGATTATTATAGTTTTGTAAGTGCTTCCTGTAACTATTATAATGATGAGTATGCCTTCAAGCAGAATTATTATGATGATGCAGACCATATAGTCAGAGAGGATGTTGCTGGCAATAATTGGCATGCTCATAGTGCCCACAATGAGTGTTCGTATGAAACCAACACCTTGTCAGATAAAGTGATAAGGTATGATGCAGACCCTATTGCAAAGAGTTATTATCCAGAAGGCTGTCTGGAGAAAGAATCAGCAAAGGACGCTGATGGAAATGAAGTTGTTATTTTCAAGGACTTGGATGGAAATACCATCTTGGAGCGTAGAAACCAGGGGGATACTTATTATGTCTATGATAAGTTGGGGCAGTTGCGTTATATCTTGTCTCCCCAATATCAAGAAAAAGAGGATTTGGCAGCTTATGCCTATCAATATGATTATGACGAATGCGGAAATCTTGTTCGTAAAACATTACCAGGTTCTCAATACACTCAGTATTGGTATGACAAGGAGGGACTTCTTGCTTATGAACAAGATGCTTTGTTGAGGGATAAAGGCTTGTATCGTTTCTATTTGTATGACCGTTATGGTCGTGTTGTATTGGTGGGAACAACGACAAGTTGTAATACCAATGTCAAGAATGCGAAACTCAATGTGAACTTTTCTTCCCAGAATGGTGGCATAGCAAATTCTGGCTATGCTTTTTATGGAAACACTTCCAACTTTTCCATAGGCTCCAATGTTTCCTTGGAAAAGGTTTATTATTATGACTCGTATGGCTTTTTATCTGGTGTTTTTAAGGATGACTTTGCGCCAATAAGTCCGTCTCAAAAGGGTGGATGTAATGACTTGTTAGCTGGTTCTATTATCAAAACCTCCAATGGACAATTTTTGTTTACTGTCAACAGCTATGATCCTAAAGGCAACCTTATAAATACTTCAACTAAAGGATTGAAAGGTTATACAAGCAAAGTATCCAACACTTATTCTTTGACCAATAAATTGGTGACATCAGATGCAGAACTGGATGTCAAGTATGGTGAGTTACTTAAAATATCTTTGACCAATGAGTATTCCACAAGAAATAATTTACTTATTAGCAAGAAACTTATCCTATCTCATGGGGAAGGAACGGAAAGCTCTTCAACGCTGAATTATATGTATGATGCAACAAACAGGCTTTCGCAGATAGTTCGCCCTGAGCAATATGGAAATGTTTCTTATAGCTATGATGTTCATGGTTGGCCTGTCAAGATTGAGAGTAATAGCTTCAAAGAAGAGCTTTCTTATTCCGATGGCGTGGGTACTCCTTGTTATAATGGTAATATCAGTAGTTTAAAATGGTCAAATAGTAACTATAGTGAAAAAAGAGGTTATAAGTTTCATTATGACAGACTCAACCGTCTGACTGAGGCAAACTATGGCGAGGGAGAAAGCCTAAGTAATGCAGGTGATAATTTTAAAGAATCAGTCAACTATGACTTGAATGGCAATATTACATCCTTGGAGCGTCATGGGAAAAAACAGGATGGAACGTATGGTGTTATAGATAAGTTGAATGTATCATTGAATGGGAATCAAATAGTTAATATCAGTGATGCTGCCGACAAAATCGTTTATGAAGGGGCGCTTGATTTCGAGCCAGCATCTGATGGAATATCATCCTGTAAATACAATGATTTTGGTGCTTTAATTAGCGATACTGGTCGTGGAATAACGATGATAGAGTATGATAATAACAAGAATCCTATTCGTATTCAATTTTCCAATGGCAATGTAACTAAATATATTTATTCTGCGGAGGGTACAAAACTTCGTACCATATATTATACAGCCATGCCAAATATCAATGTGCCTGATGGGTGTACACATGAGCTTGATACATCAGAGATACAGACAACAGACTCCTTAGATTTCTTAATGGAGGGTAATCTTATATTAAAGAATGGGCGTATTAACAAATATCTTTTTGAAGGAGGTTATTGCGAGGCTTATAAGCAAGATATGTGTATAGCCAAACCTGCGCCTCCCTTTTCTTGGTTTGAAGATGGTTCCGACTCAGAAATCTCAGAAGAAGAACAGAAAGCCTATGAAGAGAGAAGAAAAGAATGGACAAAAGCAGTGGAGGCACTTAATGCAACTGATGCTTTTAACTTCTATTATTACAATAAAGATCATCTTGGCAATAACAGGGAAGTAATAGACTTTGGAGGAAAAATTTGCCAAGTGATTAACTATTATCCTTTCGGGACTCCTTTTAGCGATCAATCTACTACTTTACAAGCAGACTTCCAACCCTATAAATATAATGGTAAGGAGTTTGACATGATGCATGGTTTGAATACGTATGACTATGGAGCACGTCAATATAACCCAATAGTTCCTACATGGGATAGAATAGATCCTTTGTGTGAGAATTTCGGCTATATGTCTCCTTATAACTATTGCTTGGATAATCCAGTGAATACGACAGACCAAGATGGTGAAGGCCCAATTTTGGGTGCCGTTATCGGCGGCGGTATAGAGTTGGCATGTCAACTTATAGAGAATTATGATACCAATAGCTCTGTCTTGGATAACTTGTCAAAGAATGTCAATTGGACGAATGTAGCTATAGCTGCAGGGGAAGGTGCTTTGACAAGTGGTGTTTCTGCATTGAAAGGGCTTGGGGCTAAAGTTGCAATTTCTGCGGTATCTTCGGCAGCTAAAAATGTATCAGACCAAATAAAGGATGGTGCAAAATCATATAAAGATATTGATTATAGAAAATTAGCATTCGATACTGGTGTTGATGCTATTATTTCAGCTACTTCAGGAAAGTTTGCGAATAAAGTTGTACAATTAAAATATAAACGAATAAAAGCGCATCCTACGGAAAAGGCTGTTATGCATAAAAGAGCAGGGCAGAAAAGATATTCAAAATCAACGGTGAGAAATGCTAGAAAGAGATTGCAGAAAGAAAAAGATAAAACATATGATATTTGGGAAACTATTAGCTCAAGTTTTCTTAGTGGTACGAAGTCTTTTTGGAAACGATTTAATAAATGATAAATAGGAAAAATGAAGAGGTTGAAAGGTAAAAGAATTTGGTGGTTGTTAGTTGTATTTTACGCATTTTGTGCTTTATTGTTGATAGTTTTAGAGTCATTTTTGCGTAAGAGCAATACTTTGTTGCCCATTTGCATACCATGGATGTATGATTATATTTTTGTGGTAGTACTTTCTGTATTGTTAGCTTTGATCAAAAAGTATATAGGTAAAACCTCAAAGCCGTTTTCTGACATTTGGGCTACTTATGTTGTCAAAACATTCGTTGTTACGGTAATACTTTCTGCAATAATATTGTTACCAAACAAGTATTTGGCAAAAAATATAAAAAGGGAATGTCAAGGGGTGATTACAGATGAAATTGCCTTAAAAGTTAGTAAATCAACAAGCTCTACAAGAAATTATCTAAAAATTCAATTAGTTGGAGAGAATGTATCTTTTTGGTACGAATCGGGGAAAAAGTCAACCCCTGTTGGTACAAAATGTATATTGTCAGTACAAAAAGGATTTTTCGGATTGAGGTTTGTTGAAAATGTTGATTTCTTGGTTGAATAGATTTTTCGTCCAAACATTTCGGCTTCGCCAAGTAAATACTTTCATATAAGGAAGCGTCTTGGATAAATAGTCTAAGTATGCAAAATCTATAAGGAGTAATGCAAGAAAAAGATTACAGAAAGGAAAAAGATAGTTACTTTGATAAAAAAGAAAATAGTATTCATGCTATTTTGAGTGGAATTTATAGTTTCATAGAGAGAATATGGTAAGTATAATAATGTAATTATGACAAAATTATATCTTAAATTAAAGAATTTTTGGCTTGATTGGGGTAAATGGCTCATAGCGATAGTCCTAATCGTGTATCTTGAAATCTTGGTGCAAGATAACAATACGTTGTTACCGATATGTATTCCTTGGATGTATGATCGCTTTGCAATGTGCGTAATTTCTATCTTATTAGCTTTTATCAAAAAAATAAGTGGAAAGTCTAAGGAAGAATTTGGTAGTATTTTCGGTGGATATTGCATAAAAACGGCATTATGTTTTATTCTTGCCAAAACATTGTGTCCACAAAGACACAGCAAGGTATGTTTCGAGTTACTCGAAACCTTTCAAGTTACTCTTGAAAGAACAAACGAATTGTCCTCCTAAGTCGGGCAATTTTACAGATAATAATTTTAATTTGTCTAAATAGTAGCAATATATGCCAATTATTCATTTTTTCTGATTGATTATCAAGATAAAACATTATATTTGTAACATTAAATGTTTTGGAATAATGGCAAAGAACAATATAGACTTATCTGTAGTCCTTCATGATGATAGTGACTATAAGGACTGGCTTGTAGAATTGAAAGAAAGATTCTATAGCCATCGCCTTAAAGCATCGTGTGCTACCAACGGCTATTTGTTGGACTTCTATTGGAAATTGGGACGCGACATCGAAGCCAAACAATATGCCAATACTTACGGCTCTGGCTTTTATAAGAATCTCAGTCAGGACTTGAAGGACGAGATGCCTGGCGTAAAAGGGTTCTCGCCTATAAACTTGCGATATATGAGTAAGTTTTTCAAACTCTATGCTCCTCTATATAGAAATATTCCGCAGACTGCGGAACTTTTCTCTGATTCGTTGTCAGATTCAAATGTTCCGCAAGTTGCGGAACAATTTGAAAAACGTCAACAGCCTGTTGATGATTTCAATATGTTGTTATCAATTCCTTGGGACCATCATCGCCGTATCATCGACAAATGCAAGGATGATATGAACAAAGCCCTGTTCTTTGTAAGAAAGACATGGGAAAATAATTGGGGACGTGATGCGTTGCTTAATTGGCTTGACACAGACCTATATGAGCGTGATGGTAAGGCTGTTACAAATTTCCAATCTACTCTTCCTGCCGTGCAGAGCAACTTAGCACAACAGATGACCAAAGACCCTTATCAATTTGACTTTCTCAATCTAAGAGAGAAATTTGACGAGCGTGATATCGAAGATGAATTGGTGAACAATGTAACACGTTTCCTCTTGGAACTCGGAAAAGGCTTTTCGTATATGGGCAGACAATTCCGCTTGGAGGTAGGACAACAGGAGTTCTTCCCAGACTTGTTGTTTTACAATGCCCACCTCCATGCCTATGTGGTCATAGAGTTGTTATGTTGTGCACAACATAATAGGTCATATGTTGCGTAGTCAATTATGTTGGCTTCACATCAGAAAAGCTTATACATAAAGGATTCTTTTGATTTCTACACAACATAGATTTTGACTACGCAAAGGTACTATATTATTTTAAACTATCCAAAAAATCCATCAAGTTTTTATCGTCTTTCCAACGATAATTCGTTTTTTCGGATTTTACTTCACAACTTTTAAGAGCTTTTGCCTTCATCTCCATATTTACTTCTGCATAAATATTGGTTGTCTCTACAGATACATGACCAAGCCAAGCCCTTATGGTGTTTATGTCAACGCCAGCTTGCAGTAAATGTGTCGCTGTTGTATGTCGGATCGTGTGTGGTGTAACTCTTTTACCCTTTATCGAAGGCATTACTTTCGACAAAGTATCTGCATGTCTGGTAACCATTTCGTAAACGCCAAACCGACTCATCGGCAAATGTTGGCGATTAAGGAAAACGTGTTCCTCTGAGAATCTATCGGCAATGATGTCTCTCAAAGCCTTGCAAGTATCATCCCACAAAGGGCATCTTCTAGTTTTCCCGCCTTTTCCCAGTATGCTGACAACAGCCAATCCTTTTCCTTTTGGCAAGCAAACATCCCCGATTTTCAACGAGGCTGCTTCTTCTGCTCGTGCTCCAGTATTGTACAGAAAGAGTAGCAGCACGTAGTCTCTCCATCCCTGTTCGGTATTTCTTGCAGGTGTGTTCAATAATGCGTCCATCTCAGATTTCTCCAAGTATGTTATCTGTGTCCTTGGAGCTTTCTTCACTGGTATGTTTCTTATTTCTCGACACCACTCTATGTGCTCGAGAGAGTTGCTGGCTATGTATTTTGCCAATGCTATGATAGCAGATAATCGTAGATTCCTGGTCTTTACGGAACATTTTCTGCTTGTTTCGATGTCGTTCAGAAAAGATGTTGCAACCTTTGAGGTTATATCCGTCACAAGTATCTCCTCTGCTCTGATGTGTCTGTCTTTACAGACAAATGAGACAAGCTGCTTTATTGCGTCCCTGTATGCTCTCATCGTATTTCCCGAGAGGTTGCGGATGTTGGTCAGATAAGTGCAAAGAAAAGCTCTTACCCAATATCCCAAATATGATTCTTTTTTATGTTTCGACTTTTCCATTTCTATATGCGTTAAAAAGATTATTAGCCTCGCTAAGCAAATCGTCTGTCATGCTTAGATAAACAGAAGTGTTAGAGATGTGATCGTGTCCAAGATAGGTGGACAGTGAGTTCAACAGTCTATTGACATCTTTTCCGGAACGGTACCATTCCGTCAGGCGATGCACGGCAAATGAATGTCTCAGGTCATGGAGCCTCGGTTGGTATCGGGAGCCGTCAGTTCTTTTGATTCCTGCCAAGTCCCTTATCCGTTCGAAGGCATTCCGAACCACGTCGATACTCAATCTGTCCATGTTCTTGTCCAAGAACACAAAAGTCTCGTTATCAGACGGCCAGCCTTGCGCTTTTCGCCAGCTCAGAAAGTCTTTCAGTAACAAGACCACTTGGTCGTTGAAAGGCACCATTCTTGACTTGTAGAACTTCGATTCTCGTATCACCAAGTATTTCTCACATAAGTTCAAGTCTTTTAGCTGTAGCGAGATGGTCTCACTGATTCGCAAACCTAACATATAAGTGAGTTTCAATATTGCCAGCACGCATCTTGGTGGAGTCTTGCTTTTGTTTTTCTGATAGCTCAGAGCAAGTTCGAAGATTCTCTTCAGTTCCTCCGCTGAGTAGATATACGGCTTGATATGTTCCAGAGCCTTTGGCTTTTCCTTCGGAAGGACTACTTCTTGCATGTATCCACGAACTATAGCCCATTCGAACATCCACTTCAATGAAGAGTAACGCAAGAACCAACTGGCGGAAACGGTATTGTTTGGACTATACAAAAATGCCGTACAAGTCTTCTCATCGATGCTCATACATTCCTTGTCCTCACCAATGTATCTGGCGAAGCTGCGCAACATTACGGCTGGCGACTGATATTTTTCTCCCAAAGAACGACGATAGGCGATATATGCCTCCACTAAATCACACACTTTCATAACAACCCCTCCCAATTCATGTCAGCGACCTCACGAAGTGAAGTCATGTCAGTCTTAGCGTAGATTCTTGTAGTGTCCAGGCGCATGTGTCCAAGCAAGTCTGCTATTTCCTTGAGGCTATACCCTGTGTTTATAAGATGTGTGGCACAACTATGTCGCAAGGAATGCGGACCATAGTGGCGTAGGTTCACTTGACGCACCACCAGTGCGTCCCTCACCATCTTGTAAATGGAAGAGGTGGAGAGCTTGGAGTGTGGGGCACGTATGGTCAAGAAAAGGTGCTCGTCCTTGGCTTGGTTATAGCGCACATCTTTCAGGTAGGAGATGATGGCAGTTCCTGCTACGGTAATCAACGGCAGAGTCTGGGACTTGCACCCTTTCGCACGGTTTAGGTGGATTTGCTCATTGCGCCAATCAATGTCTCTAAGTTTGAGATTCGCAACCTCGCTGCATCTCATACCGTATATGGACAGCAGCAAAAATATCGCATAGTCTCGTTTCCCCACACCACTTGCGGTGCTTTTTTCCATAAGAATGTTCTGCACGACCTCCCAAGGAACGAAAGAAGGAACGTCATCGTGGCGATACTGCCTCGGTGCATTCATCGACATTGCCAGCACTCCAGAGTTCCACCCTTTGGTTTCACCATAGGCGAAGAAATTACGAAGGACGGATATTATGCCTGCTATGGTACGACGGCAATACCCATTTTCTTTCTTTCGGATTGCGAGATAATTGTCTAGTGTTTGAGGAGTTATGTCTTTAAAACTATTAGGTGAAATCGTACCCATGAAGTTCTTGATCATTGAATAGCGACTCTCTATCGTATTCAAGGAAAAGCCTTTCTCATCCTTCAACCAGTCTAGGTATTCCATGACAAAAGGTTTCAATGGAAAGTTGTCTGCTTTTCTTATGTATACGCCCAAGTGTATCAGCCAGTCACGCACAATATTGATGAAACGCTTTCTTGCATATTGTCCATCAACACTATCCTTACCACTCTTTTCCATGGAAGCCCATTTGTCTGCGGCAGACAACAGTTCCTCCTCAGTAATACTATGCGACATATTTGGATGAAGCAAGTCAATGGCATGCAAGTGATATGCGGCGATTTGTCGAAGCGTTGATGTTGCAGCCCCCATTCTTTCCCATTTCTCCAAGTGAGATGTTCTCTCATCCTTCAAGGGATAATTGAGATAGCGTAGCTTGTGGTGGCTTCTGGAAAACAATCTGTTCAATATGCAATCCGTGGTGACATAGCTGTAGTCCATTCTACCTATGTGTGACAACCATTTGAAAGCTATACTCTTAAACTTGCTTACAGAGCTAGGAGAAAAACGACGTTTCATCGGATGGTTCTTGATTGTATGTGCCCAACATTCTGCATTTTCGAAAATCTCTTGAATGGAAACCATACGATTTTCATCGTCTGTTAATCTCAATTCTTGTACTATCAATAACAAATAGTCTGCTATTGATAACAAATAAGAATGGCTCAATCCTTTCTTATACATAAGCGTCAAGTATTCCTCTCGTTCCTTTAATAGAGGAGCATCTAAATGCTTTTGGAGATACCATTTGCGTCTAATAATATATTCAAGCATAAACCACAATATTTAAGGGTTAGAAAATAAATGAATTAACTCGCCTCAAATATAGTGAAATTTAAAAAACAGACAATTAAACGTTTAGGAATTTTATAAAATTATGTTGTGTAGAAATCAAAAGAATCCTTTATGTATAAGCTTTTCTGATGTGAAGCCAACATAATTGACTACGCAACATATGACCTATTATGTTGTGCACAACATAACAATTCCACAACAACATAGCAATGCAGTTTGAGGTGGTACATCAGCAAGTCGATATAGTAGTCATCACCATCTACCGAAATGTGGTATTGCCTGCCAATGTATGCAAAGCCACGTCCCATTTCAAGGAGAAAGTCTGTAATCTTGCTTGTCAATGTTTTCTCAATGTCAAGCTCATTTTGGAGTGCCACTGTACCCAAAAACTAAAATTGTATGGGTCTTTAAAAATATACTTCGCCAAATCGGACTGAAGAGGTGGCAAGGTTTGCTCAAAGTTATTGATTGCATGCCCTTTAGCATGGATATATCCATTTGCTATCTGCATAAGCATCACGACTCCACCCATTCTGCGCAGTTTCTGTAATGTAATAAGCTCGTTCGGCAATGTCTTTTACTTTCGATAGAAGCGAAATGTGATGATACCAAGTAATTTGTGCAAGTGGAACTTGCACAAAGCCTTTGTCATCTTCTTTAAATTGGTCAAGTGCCACTTGACCAATTGGAATATTTTCCATTTTTGCAAGCGGCACTTGCAAAAATGGAAAATCTGGATACGCTTCAGCGAAACGTCTCATACTTTTGAGATTACTCAAAGAGTATCCTCTATCATTAGGGAACTTTTGGGATAAATCAACAGATAATTTTGATATGATATTTGCTCCCCAGCCTAATTGTCTCTGCTGTGCTAAAATTCGTTTGCCCAAAGTCCAATATAACGCCAATGTGTCAGCATTGACATTAATTGCGGTACGTAGTTTTGCTACCTCTATAAGATGCTCTATGTCTTTGCGCCATTCTGCATAACCATCAGGCAGCAAATCGGTATTTGCGTTCATAATTTCATTCATGCCTTTATTCTTTTCCTACATTTCTATTAAAGCTAAGACTTCCGAGTTGCTTCATTATCTCATCTTCCAAACGATGACTTCAGCGAATTGTTGTGCAAGCGTAGTCTTATAATCATTCATTCGCTTACTTTCAGCCACCATTCCCCATGGTTGTTTGGCTTTTTTACCTCCACGAAGCAAAGAGGTAAGCCATTGACAAACAAAGTGATGTCTGGGCGGAATTCATCTTGACCATTCTTGCAAGTGAACTCAGCCGTAAAATGAAAAATGTTGGTTTAAATCTTTCATAACATTCAATTTGTTGCTTTAAATGCAAATATAGTGATTTCTTTTTATAAATATATGTCAACAGATTAATCTTTAACAAGATATAACAAAGAAAGGATAGCCCGTGAAAGGGCTATCGATCTACACCATTTATTATTTCACATCCGGATATATCGCTATTTTAATGACTCCATCC
>USJD01000043.1 GCA_900554835.1 uncultured Prevotella sp.
CCTCTGTTCCGTGATACCCTGGCAGGTGTGAGTGGTGCAACCATTGAACTTTACGAGACCGATGGTAGTGCTGGTGCTGCCAAGGGAGCTGGTATCGGAGCCGGAATCTATAAGGATCACGATGAGGCATTTGCATCTCTTAAGAAATTGGCGGTAATTGAGCCTGATGAGGCAAATCGCAGTGCTTATCTTGAGGCTTATGCTGACTGGAAAGCTGAACTTGGAAAGCTCTAAGTTTTGCATTGATACGGGAAGTGCTCGAATAACACGAGTTTTTTCAAAATATGGTAAAGGATGGAATAATTTTCCATCCTTTATTTGTTTAAACCAATTATTTTTATTACTTTTGCGGAATATTATATAAAAAGGTATAAATATGGCTCATAAAAATAATCATTTAGTAATAATGGCAGGTGGAGTAGGCAGTAGATTCTGGCCTATGAGTACAGAGGATAAACCCAAGCAGTTTATCGATGTTTTAGGAACTGGTCGTTCTCTATTGCAACTCACATTTGATAGATTTGAAGGTGTTTGTAAACCTGAAAATGTTTGGGTAGTTACAAACAAGAAATATGCAGCTCTGGTACATGAGCAGTTGCCAGAGATTCCAGAAGGTAATATTCTGCAGGAACCTTGCAGAAGAAATACGGCTCCTTGTGTTGCCTATATCAGTTGGCGCATTAAGGAAAAAGATGCTCGCGCCAATATTGTAGTGACTCCTTCTGACCACATCGTTACCAATTGTAACGAGTTTAGACGCGTCATTACTTCCGCATTGAAGTTTACTGGTGAAACTGACAGTATCGTAACTTTGGGTATGAAGCCAACCCGTCCTGAGACTGGTTACGGTTACATACAGGGTGATTTGAGTACTCCTTCTGCAAGAAACAGAGAAATCTTCCGTGTTGACCAGTTCAAGGAAAAACCTGATTTGGCAACTGCAGAGAAGTATGTAAAAGACCATAACTTCTTCTGGAACGCTGGTATTTTCATCATGAGTGCATCCACTATCGTAAACGCATTCCGTGTTTACCAACCAGGAATTGCCAAGATTTTTGAAAGCATGCGCAGTATCTATGGCACAGAAAAGGAACAGGAGCAGATAGATTTGCGTTATCCTGAATGTGAGAACATTTCCATAGACTACGCTATCATGGAAAAAGCAGAGGAAATTTTCGTATTCCCTGCTGATTTCGGATGGAGTGACTTGGGAACATGGGGTAGCCTGCTGGTTCAATCGAAAAAAGATGCAAACGGAAATGCAACCATCGGAAACAATATTCAGATGATAGACTCCAAGAATAATATCGTTCACACGCTCAATGAAAAGAAAGTGGTTATTCAGGGTCTTGAAGGTTACATTATAGCCGAAGAAAATGGTACGCTGCTGATTTGTAAAATGTCAGAAGAGCAGAATATCAAATTCTTCTCAGGAACGAATTAACATGTCATCATGCCGACAAGTTATTTTTTACCCCCATTATGGTTATTGATAAAACCATAATGGGGGTAAATCATTTTAGAAAATCTTCAAAAATTTTACTTACTCTTCTTTAATCCCTTATAGGCAAGAAAAGCAACAACCACAACTGCAAGTGCCAAAATTACATATCCGATTTCATGACTGTATTTCACTGCCTGCTGGTAAACATCCTGTGTGGTTTTATAATCAGTATAATTATAAATTCCCCAACCGATAAAGGCGAGAACAGTATTCCAAATACCAGCACCAATAGTAGTATAAAGCAAGAATTTTCCCAAGTGCATTCCTGCCAAACCCGCTGGAATACTAATGAGTTGTCTTACTGCAGGAACCAATCTTCCGAAAATCGTAGAAGTAGCACCATGTTTGCGGAAAAATTCTTCTGCTTTCTCAACTTTCTCACGATCAATCAGGCACATGTGGCCGATTCGGCTATCTGCGAAACGATAAACAATAGGTCTTCCCACCCATTTGGCAAGGTAATAATTGATAAGAGCACCTAAATCTGCACCCAAAGTAGCAAATACAACTACCAAAACAAAGTTCATACCATTGGAAGGATCCATCGCTTTCCATGCTGCTGGTGGAACAACAACCTCGGATGGGAAAGGAATGAAGGAACTCTCAATAGCCATAAAGAGGAGAACTACCCAATAATTTAAGTTATCGAGAATCCAAAGAAATAAATCTGCTGTATTCATTATCGATTTTTCTTGATTTTCTATTAAAATATAAATTCAAAAAAATATCAAACACATCTTTCAAGATAAACTGAAAGACGTATTTGATATTTTATTTTCATCTAATTAAATGTGTCATATTAATTCTTTTTCTGCTTAGCCCAAGCATCCTTCAGACCAACGGTCTTATTGAATACGGGTTTAGCCTCTGTTGAATCCAAATCTGCCATGAAGTAACCAATACGCTGGAACTGGAGATATTCTCCTGGTTTCTTGGTTGCAGCATATTCCTCAATATAGCAATTATTATCAACATGCAAACTGTTAGGATTGAGCAATTCACGGAAGTCTCTATCATCAGCAGAAGGATTTTCTACACAGAAGAGACGGTCGTACTCACGAACTTCTGCTTTCACGCAATGATCAGCAGAAACCCAATGAAGCGTACCCTTCACCTTACGGTTAGCACCTTCCATTCCGCTCTTGCTAATTGGGTCGTACTCTGCCTGAATTTCAATCACATTACCATTCTCATCCTTCGTGCATCCTGTACATTTAACGATGTAAGCATTCTTCAATCGAACCTCTTTTCCAGGAGTCATGCGGAAGAACTTCTTAGGAGCATCCTCCATAAAATCATCGCGCTCTATCCACAAATTCTTAGAGAAAGTAATGGTGTGTGAACCATCAGCCTCATTCTCAGGATTATTGATGGCTTCCATTTTCTCACTCTGTCCGTCAGGATAATTGGTAATAACCAACTTCACTGGATTCAAAACTGCACTTACACGACAAGCCTTCTTGTTCAAATCCTCACGAACAGAAGCTTCCAGGAGAGCCATATCGTTCAAAGCATCAAACTTAGTATAGCCAATGCTGTCAATAAACATGCGGATACTTTCAGGAGAATAACCGCGACGTCTCATACCGCAAAGAGTAGGCATACGAGGATCATCCCATCCATTAACCAAGTGCTCATCAACCAAAGTGTGGAGTTTGCGCTTGCTCATTACAGTATAGGTAAGATTCAAACGATTGAACTCAATCTGGCGTGGGCGATTGTCGTG
Source organism: uncultured Prevotella sp. (assembly GCA_900554835.1). Classification (GTDB taxonomy): domain Bacteria; phylum Bacteroidota; class Bacteroidia; order Bacteroidales; family Bacteroidaceae; genus Prevotella. The sequence goes on from USJD01000043.1 coordinate 3,231, forward strand.
GAGATTATCAGCTGTTCCATCCATCTCTTTCAAGTAGTCCACAAACTTGTCGTACAAAGGACGATGAGGAACAAATTCCAAAGTACAGATAGAGTGGGTTACACCCTCAAAATAGTCGCTCTGTCCATGGGCGAAATCATACATCGGGTAAGCGTGCCATTTGGTACCAGTGCGATGATGAGGAGTCTGGATAATACGATAGATGATAGGATCACGGAAATGCATATTAGGATTAGCCATGTCCAACTTAGCACGAAGAACCATACTTCCCTCCACTGCCTCAGGAGTGTTCATCTGATTGAAGAGTTTGAGATTTTCTTCTACCGGACGATCACGGTATGGGCTGGCAGTTCCAGGAGTTGTAGGAGTTCCCTTCTGAGCAGCAATTTCCTCAGCAGTCTGCTCATCAATATATGCATGACCCTTCTTGATCATCCAGATCGCAAAGTCCCACAATTTCTCAAAATAGTCGGAAGCGTAGTAAATATTACCCCACTTGAAACCTAACCACTGGATATCCTGGAGGATATTTTCTACATATTCATTATTCTCCTTGCTTGGATTTGTATCATCAAAGCGGAGATTACAGATTCCGTTGTATTTATCGGCAACACCAAAGTCCATACAGATGGCCTTAGCATGACCTATATGAAGATAGCCATTTGGTTCAGGTGGGAAACGAGTCTGTATGCGTCCACCATTTTTACCTTCTTGTAGATCTTCTTCTACAAACTGTTCTACAAACGAGATACTCTTTTTTTCCTCGTTCAAGTTGTCTTCATTTAATGCCATATTATCTATTATATGTTTTATTTTGTTATTGATGGTGCAAAGATACAAAGATTTTTGCTTTTATTGCACTATTTTTCATCAAAATCGAGTTTCACTTAGTTATTTTTCTATTTAATACCTCTTTCATTCAGCGCTTTACTGTATTTTGCTGCATTTTGTAAATGCTCCTGATAGGTTTTTGCAAAATTATGAGTACCGCTGAAATCTTCTTTTGCACACATATATAAATAGTCGTGGTGCACATGATTCAGCACGGCATCAATGCCAGCAATAGAAGGAACACGAATTGGACCTGGAGGTAGACCTGTATTCACATAAGTATTATACGGACTCTTAATGTGCAGAAGATTATTGTAAATTCTCTTCAATTCAAATTTCTTCCAGGCAAACTTGATGGTTGGGTCAGCCTGCAAAGGCATTCCTTCAGGATATTCTGCATTGCGCAAAGTAAGGCGGTTATAATACATTCCCGCAACCATCGGTTTTTCTGCATTATTGGCAGTTTCCTCATCCACAATGCTGGCAAGTGTAATCACCTGATTAGGAGTAAGTTTCATTCCTTTCGCCTTTTCCGTACGCTCAAAATTCCAGAAAGTTTTGCTTTCCTTCTGCATACGGTCTAATAGTTTATCCAAAGACACATTCCAATAAATATCATAGGTATTTGGAATAAACATACATGCGATTGTGGCAGTATCGTAACCGTATTTCTCGCAGACAGCCTCATCATAAAGAGCCTTCGCAATGGTTGCACTGTCAAGCATCAGTCGCTTACTGATTTCGCCAGCCAGTCTGTCCATCGTTCTTACAGAAGGTATGGTAAGATTGACAGGTTCCTGCAAGCCGTTCTTGAGATGTCTCCAGGTGATAAGGGCACCATTACCTGGTTTGATAGCATATCTACCCGTTCTGATATGATCTGCATAACTGGAATGGAGAGTAAGTGTATGAAAAGCCTGGAATGGTAAAGAATTGGCTATCGGCTTCAACTTTGTATAGACGGAATCGATGTTATCATCATCATCTATATAAATATATACGGTTTTGCTTTCCTTCGAGAAGGAAGAAAAACAGTAAAGATAAGCAATTCCTGCTATTAACAGCAAGCATGCTATTGCTCCATAAACATACAACTTTGATGTTTTCTTTTTCATACGAATTGTGTTTTGAGTCTATAATGATTTGTGTTTAATATCAATCATTTAAATTGACGTTTTCCCTAAATCGCACCTGAAGTGCTACCATTTGGGAGTAACTGTCCTGAATTGATGATGCAAAAGTACACTAAATATGGGAAACGACCAAATTATAGCATTAAAAATAGGTTAATTATAATTTCAAATAGACGAAGCTAACAAGATTTTGTTTAACTTTGCAGGCAAAAAGTAGTATTATATACTCAAACTCAAAAAGATTGTTATGGAAAGATTATCAACAAATGGAATTCAAGATGGTAATAGAATGAACCATACTGTCCAAACGAATCATGATGTCAGGTTCAATTTCGAAACCTACATTTTTGACTTAGACGGAACATTACTATCAACATTAGAAGATCTTGCAGCAAGTTGCAACTACGCTTTGCGCACTCACGGAATGCCAGAGCGAACACTGGAGGAAGTAAGACTTTTTGTAGGTAATGGGGTAAAGAAACTGATGGAACGTGCGATTCCAGAAGGCTTGCAAAATCCAAAATTCGAAGATACTTATCAAACCTTCCGCAAGCATTATATGACTCACAACCTGGATTCTACAAAACCATACGAGGGGGTAATGGAAATGCTTGAAAGTCTGAAAGCTAAGGGCAAGAAAATTGCCGTAGTCAGCAACAAGTTCTACGATGCAACACAAGCCCTGTGCAAGCATTTCTTTGGAGATTTGGTAGATGTGGCAATCGGTGAAAGAGAAGATATTCGCAAAAAACCTGCACCCGACACGGTAATGGCTGCACTGAAACAACTTCAGGCGAGTAGGGAAGGAGCGGTCTATATCGGAGATAGTGATGTGGATATTATGACTGCCAGAAATTGCGAAATGCCTTGCATCAGCGTTCTCTGGGGATTCCGCGATTACGATTTTCTGATAGAGCACGGAGCCAGCATTTTAATCACGAATCCGCTACAATTGCGATAAAGTTATACGACGATAAAAGTGTAACTACTCAGCACCCATATTGTCATGAGTTGTTACGTTAATACTGTGAGTCAACTTGTATTATTAATAAAGTTTAAAGTGGTCAACTATATTTTTTATAGTTTCTATCAGAATAATGCAATAGGCTTCAACTGCTTACGAAGCTGCTTTCATTGCTCTACGAAATAGGCTTCATTGACTATCGAAGCCGCTTTCGTATTTCGAGGCTTTTCTATTCAAGTTTATGCTTTAGTAACGACAAGTTTTCAATAGGGGCGCTGAGTAGTTACATAAAAGTTTAAGTCCGACAAAACTTTCTGTCAAACTATAAAGCATAAAATAGAGCGATTAAATTGATTATTCTCTCAAACAGGCAATGCTAATGATTTAAAAAAAGAGGAATTTAGCTTTGCCTGTTTGGGTTTCATTTAATACTTTTCAATATTTCGCTTTTTATATTTTCAAATACTTACTTTCACTATAAGACTTACTCTAAAAAATATTTCTATAGGACTTCTTATATAAAACTTGCTTATTTTGTAAACTACCTTTAAATACTACTTACTATAGAACTACAACAAGAAACTTGTTTCTTCTACAAACCTTCTTTTAAGAGCTTCTTCTGTAAGAGCTTCTTCTGTAAGAGCTTCTTTTAAGAGCTTCTTCTGTAAGAGCTTCTTTTTAAGAATTTCATCTATATGACCTCTTTCATAAGACCTTCAGTTCCTGTAAACCAATATCTTAATCCAAAGTATGTCTGTCGATAAAATCAACTACAATATTCTTATATGTTTCGGAAATCGGAATCCCAATTTCTCCATAATAGAGTTTCGTTTTGTCAGTATAATCAAACAAATCAAAATTTGCAATATATGAACGGTGAATTCTCTTGAATTTTCTCTTTGGCAGATGGTCTTCCAGTTGGCGCAAATTCATCAAAGTAATGATGTTTCTTTTATTTTTCATGTGGAATTTCACATAATCCTTCACACCTTCCACAAAAAGAATATCATCAAAATTGACCCGGATAGCTTTATAATCACTCTTCACGAACATATAGCCATCTCTCCTTATCGGGTCTGCTTCATCCACATCTCTCATGTAATTTCTTACTCTCTCAACACAAGCCTGAAAATTCTGGTAATTTACCGGTTTGAGAAGATAGTCGAAACCGCCAGACTTATAACCATCTATCGCATATTCACTAAATGCAGTAACAAAAACGATACGAGTCTTCTTGGGTAGCAATTTCGCAAGTTCCAAACCACTCAACTGCTGCATACGAATGCCCATGAAAAGCAAATCTATAGAATGTTCTCTAAAGCCTTTCATTGCCTCAACTGCATTCGTATAGCCACCTATTAAATTCAAATAGGGGACTTTAGCAACATGGCCCTTTAGAATTTCTACCGATTCTATATTGTCATCTACTATTGCGCAATTAATTTTCATAATAGTAATCTTTAAATAGTTAAATCTCTAAGTTATTAAATGTGAGCTAATAAAAAGCCTCCACTTGTTATTAAAAAATAACGTAGTGGAGGCTATAATATTGTCTTTTTGGCTACAAAAAATCTCTTAAAAAACTTTTATTGCCTGTTTTTTATTCATAACGAATGGCTTCTATCGGATCGAGCCTTGCCGCTTTTTTAGCAGGATACCATCCAAAGAATACGCCAGTAAACGTACATACAGCAAAGCTCATGATAATACTCCATGGCTCAATCTGAGTGGCTACGTGGGCAAACTGTTGCAAGGAAACCGAAATACTCACACCCAGTATAACGCCGATAATACCTCCAGTAACGCTCAGCAGAATAGCCTCGATAAGGAATTGGTTGAGGATGTCTATTCCTCTGGCTCCAACACTCATTCTCAAACCAATCTCTCGGGTTCGTTCTGTGACGCTCACATACATAATATTCATGATTCCAATGCCACCCACAATCAGAGAAATACCAGCAACACTACCGAGCAAAATCGTAATAGTTGACATCGTGGAATTCATCATACTTGAGATTTCTTCCTGAGAACGGATATTGAAATCATCATCATCTGCTTCAGTAGTATCAGTAGCGTCCTTCAACTTATGCGTTCTTCGGAGAATCTGGGTTATCTGATCCTGAGCCGGTTCTGAAGCTTCTTCTGTAATGGCAGAACATACGATTTCACTCAGATAAGTCTGCGCCAGAATACGTTTCATGACCGTAGTATAGGGAGCCAAGACAAGGTCATCCTGGTCCATACCCATACTGTTATAACCCTTTTTCTTAAGAACTCCTATCACACGGAAAGGAATACTGTTGAAGCGGACAACCCTTCCTATAGGATCACTTCCATCAGGGAAAAGATAATCCACAACCGTCTGTCCCAAGACACAAACTTTGGCAGCAGTCTTGATGTCAGAATCAGTAAACATCTCTCCATCAGCAATCTTCAATTGTCTGATAGTCAGATAGTCCTGATTCACACCATAAATACTACTCTGGGTATTATTGTTACCATTGATCCATTGTCCATTACTGCTTACAGAAGGTGAAATGGCCGAAATATAGTTACATTCATCCTTGATAGCTTCATAGTCAGTCTGCTTAAGAGTCTCCATGGAAGAAGCATCTTGGCGAACACCGCCTCGCATATCGGCTCCCGGATGAATCATAATCATATTGGAGCCCATCTCTGCAATATTGGCCTTGATGCTGGCTTTACTTCCCTGACCAATGGCAAGCATGGTAATGACAGCGGCAATACCGATAATGATACCTAATGCCGTGAGGAAAGAACGCATCTTATTGGCCGCAATGGCACGGATTGCTATTTTAAAAAGATTCTGATAATTCATTTTCTTATTTTTATAGGAATATCAAAGAAATAAGATTCTAAATCTATTCATCTGTATTCTGAGGCAATGCAGCCAAACCTTCTTTAGCAGAAAGAATATGCTGATTGTATTCGTCACTGATAATATGACCGTCACGCAACTCTATATTCCTACTGGAATAATTGGCAATATCCGGATTATGAGTCACAAATATAATGGTTCTGCCTTCTGCATAAAGTTTCTGAAACAAGACCAGAATCTCAAAACTGGTTCTCGTATCCAAATTACCTGTAGCCTCATCAGCGAGAATCACCGCAGGATCATTGACCAGGGCTCTGGCAATAGCAACACGCTGCATCTGTCCACCAGACATCTGGTTGCTCTTGTGATAAAGTCGCTCGCCAAGGCCTACGGCCTTCAATGCTTCAATCGCTCTATTCTTTCGCTCTTCAGGACCAATATTAGGATTATACATCAGAGGAAGTTCTACATTCTCTACACTTGTCGTCTTAGGCAGCAGGTTGTAGTTTTGGAATATAAAACCAATCTTACGGTTTCTAAGAATAGCACGGTCATTTCTTGACATCGTCCTCACGCTGACTCCATCAAGATAATATTCACCACTGGATGGAGTATCGAGACAACCGAGCTGGTTGAGTAGGGTAGATTTACCAGAACCAGATTTACCCATGATAGTAACAAACTCTCCCTCATAAATCTTGAAGCTAACACCTTTCAAGGCATGAACCACCTCATCTCCAACTAAGAAATTGCGCTTCACATGATCCAGTTCAATGACGACCTTTTTACCTTCTTGCTGTCCTATTTGTTTGCCTTCTTGGCTATTGCTTGAAATTTCTGTCATCTCTTGAAAATTGTTTCTGCTGAGAGTCCCGTTATCAGGGAACTCTCAACTTGGGTTATTTTTTCTTTCCTCTTGGACCAGGTCCGCTAATCAATCCCTGACTTTGCTGCTGACTATCTTCTTCGTCTTCAGAAGCATCAACAACAATTTCTGTAACAACGCTTTGACCTGCCTTTATACCGCTAATAATCTGAGTATGCATAGCATCACTCTGCCCGATATTTACTGAATGGGCAGTCAGCGTATTACCATTTAGCGTCCATACCTTATTCTTACCTTTGCAATCTACTATCTTCATATCTTTACCCACCGTCTCTTTAGTTGGAGTAAAGCGCAAGGCCTTATTGGCAACACTTAAAATATTAGCTTGCTCCTTCGTAAAAATGGTAACATTGGCAGTAAGTCCTGGTTTCAATTTCAGATCCGCATTAGGAGCGCTAATTACCACTTCATAAGTTACCACATTATTAGTAGTGGTAGCTTCCAATCTCACCTGCTTAACAACTCCCTGAAAAGTATCATCAGGATAAGCATCTACCGTAAAGTTAACTCTATTGCCAACAGCTACACCGCCGATATCAGCCTCATCAACATTTGCAATAACCTGCATATTCTTCAAGTCTTTAGCAATAGTGAAAAGTTCTGGTGTATTGAAGCTGGCTGCTACAGTTTGTCCTTCTTCCACACTTTTAGAAATCACAGTTCCATCGATAGGAGAGGTGATTGTAGCATAACCTAAATTAGTTTGCGCTTTCTGCACATTTTCACGAGAAGAAGCTACCTGCTCCTTAGCCTGTCTGTAAGCTAAAAGGGCATTTTCATATTCATCAGCACTTACAAGACCTTTCTTATATAATGTCTGATAGCGCTTCATATTGGCACTCTGATAACTGAGATTACTCTCTGTACTTGCTAAATTAGCCTTCGCCGTATTCAGTTCGCTGATCAGGTTGGTCTTGTCAAGTTCAGCAATAACCTGACCCTTTTTAACTACAGAATTGTAATCCACATAAAGTTTATTCACAATACCACTCACCTGAGTACCAACAGTAACACTGGTAACAGCCTCTATAGTTCCTGTAGCTGTAATACTGTTCTGCAGTGTATGAGTGGCAACTTTCTCTTGCTTGAAATTAATCTGTTCTTCCTTTTTGCCCCCTGAAAGCAACCAAACAGCAACTGCTATGACAACCACAAGAATCATGGCAACCCATACCTTACTAAAGATTTTCTTTTTCATATCTCTCTGTATTCTTTTAAATTTATTATTTCATCATACCTATTTTATACTGGTCCTATAGTGCGATTATTCTACCTTTCCGTTTTTATAAAACTTCAACATACCTAAATTGAGGATTGTCAAGTACTTAGCCTGCAATTCATTCTGTTGAGCTTTAAGAAGATTATCCTTACCCGTACGAAGTTCAACGATATTTTTCAAGCCCAATTTGAATTGCTCATTCAAGAGTTCAAAAGAGGTCTTGGCACTTTCGGTAGAAACTTTTGCAGACTTGAATTGGCTCTGATTTGTATTCGCCTGCAACCAATAGTTTTCAATAGTAGAGTAGAGCTTAGTCTGCTCATTCTTCAAATCCAACATACTACTTTGTTTCTGAAGATTAGCTTTGTTGATAGCAGTTTTGGTTGCACGATTATCATAGATAGGAATGCTGATGGAAACACCACCACCCAAACTGAAATTCTGCTTGATTTGTGTTCCCCAACCAGCCTTGTTCATAGAAGTAGAACTTGTGGAAACTCCTGCATTAGCACTAATCGTTGGCATTTTACCCGCTTTAGCAATATCAATATTCAAGTTACTCTGATCTATCATATTCTGATAGCTTTTGATTTCCGGACGATTGTCAAGAGCAGAAGCATAAACGCTATTAAGAGCAGGGATTGCAGCAAGAGCCTGTGAATCTGTGGTAGAAGGAATCACAATATCAAAAGCCTCATCGTTTGTAATTTGCAACAATTCCTTGAGTTGTCTCTTGTAATTCTTCACATTACTCTCAGCAGCAACAATATTATATTCATCCTGTGCTCTCTGAGCAGTAAGCTGAGCCAAATCAGCCTGACTCATCTTACCATTCTTAACAAATTCCTTACCACGGTTTTCATTTTCCAGACTTGACTTATAGCTTTCCTGATTTACCTTTATCGCCTCCGTAGAATAGCAGATCTGAATGTATAATGTTGCAATTTGTTCTTGAAGGTTTTGAGCCTGAGTAGCTGAATCCAAAGCTGCAGCCTCATAAGTCAACTTATTCAGTTTTACCTGATTACGATTTTTATTACCATTCCAAATTACATAGTTACCCATTACAGAATAAGAACCATTGTAATAAACCTTATCAACAGAAGATTTGGTGAAACCCTCTCCACTGATTCCGCTTGTTACCCACGGAGTATAACTTACATTCTGATTAGACGAAGCAGACAAAGAGGGCAACAAAGCAGCCTTAGACTGCAAATAATCCTCATTTGCACTTGCTTTTTTAATTTGAGTCTTTTGCAAACTTATATTATTCTCCAATGCATAATTGATACATTCTTTAAGAGTCCATTGTTTTGCATAAATCCCAGAAGGAATGGCGGCTAAGATAGCACCAATCAAAACTTTACCAAATCTTTTGTTCATATCTTAATCATTTATATTATTATCACTCTGAGTATAATCCGATTTATTTTATCATTTAAATCTAACTACAGATTTCATAATCTAAATCAAATTACAGTTTTTCTCTATTTACGTTTGGTTAGACGAAGTGTAGTAGAAATAAGTTTATTTGCCTAAAGTCATTTTAACAATCATTTTAAGACTCAAATGAAAAAACAAAAAGATGTTATCGAGCTAAAAACAAAAAAAAGAGAAATATTACAAGCAAATAATGCCTTATAATATTTCTCTAACTAAAGTTTGATAACTTGCTGTATTACAAATTATTGCTTCTTTTCTTTTTCTTTAATATATCCATGTCTGTAAGCATAGAGCAATTCCTCCAAATCCTCAATTTGCTTACGAAGTTCCACACCTATATCAGTATCAGCCACAAGCATTCTTCTATTAGACATTTCTACTATCTGGGTGGTACTTTTAATGTCCGTACCTCTTTGGATAGCATCTTCTGCGCTTGTAAAAGGTTCATGCTGAACAAGCTGGAAACCTCTGGAGTGATAGACTAACGTATAACCGGCTATACCCGTCTCATTATGATAAGCCTTAGAGAATCCACCGTCAATAACCATCAGTTTTCCGTTAGCTTTGATAGGATTTTCCCCCTTCAGAGTTCTTACAGGCACGTGCCCGTTGATGATATGTCTATTTGAACCAACCACACCGAATGCATCAAGAATATGATCTATTACTTCTTCATTATCACGAAGCTTGAAATAATATCCCTTTTCTTCAACATGGGTCTCCTTATCTGCAATAAAATATCGCTCAAATGTAGCCATTTTACTCTTGTCAAAGAGTGGACTGTCTGGACCACACCACAGATACAAGAAATAGTCAATCGCATAGTCACGCTCCTCTGGCGCAGAATCCTGCTGGAAAGCAGTACGAATCTGCATACCTGTATGGTACATTAAGGCTCTACCGCTATATTTCTTTCCAGGATAAATTTCCACTTCCTTCAAAGAACCATCTTCATTCAGCGGACAAGATGCATGGAACAACAGATTATTATTATAAATTCCATACATGCAACCATGTTGCAACATCACTCTGATGTGCTTATGCAACTTCTCGCAAACAGAGAACGAATGATGCAACTTCCCAATGAGCACCTTTTCTTCAGGTGATAATTCAGATGGGGCAGCAGGATTGATTGTAGGGAAGGAGCAAGAACTCATCTTATATGTTTTCCCTTGAAGATCAATCGTTCCATTCTGATAATCAACATGTTCGAAGAGACATCTGTCATTCATCTTCCATTCAGGATGCTTGGCAATAATCTGACTCTCCACCTTGAACTGAATAACCGCAATGGCCTTATGCATCTGGGCCGTTAATCGCAAAGTTTTTTCATCTAACTGAGAAGCACCACCACTTGTTTTAGGAATAAACTCCGTACATGGATCATTCTTGTAAGTCTCCATGGCAAACGTAGCCAAAGGAACAAGATTGATTCCATATCCTTCCTCAAGAGTTGGTAAATTACCATATCTTAAACTCAATCTGATAACATTACAGATACAAGCATCATTACCTGCCGCAGCACCCATCCAAAGAATGTCGTGATTACCCCATTGCATGTCCCAACTATGATATTTTCTCATCGTGTCCATGATGATATGGGCACCAGGACCTCTATCGAAAATATCTCCCAATATATGAAGCGAATCGATAGCCAAACGCTGGATTACATTGGCAATGGCGATGATGAAATCATCCGCTCTACCTGTAGAAATGATCGTATCGACAATTACATTCACATAAGCAGTTTTATCATGATCTTCCGTATGCTCATGTAGAAGTTCCTGAATGATATATGAAAAATCAGCAGGAAGCGACTTTCTTACTTTTGAACGAGTATATTTGCTGGAAACATCACGGCATACTGCAACCAATTGATGAAGCGTAATATGATACCAGTCATCAATATCCGTCTCATTATGCTTTACCAGTTCAAGTTTCTGTTCTGGATAGTAAATAAGCGTACACAGTTCTCTTTTCTCTGATTCCCTCAGTGTGTTGCCAAACAGTTCATTTACCTTTCGCTTAATGTTTCCAGATGCATTCTTCAATACGTGAATAAATGCTTCATACTCACCATGGATATCAGCCAGAAAATGTTCCGTACCCTTAGGCAAATTAAGAATTGCCTGCAAATTGATAATCTCCGTACTCGCCTCCGCAACCGTAGGAAACGATTGCGAAAGAAGTTGGAGATACCTCATGTCTTCTTCGATATTGTAATGCTTCATACGTTGACAATTTGTTAATTCTTATTGATAATATATTTACAATCAGAAAACTAAAACCTATTGATTCCCAACTTATTCCAATGGGAAGAGGCCAAACAGTTCTGCATCTATCTGATCCGTAATCTGTCTGAAATCCTCAGGGTTCTCCTCGAAATTAAGATGGTCACCATCTATAATAATCAATTTACCCTTATAGTTTTTGATCCAATTCTCATATCTGTTATTCAATCCCTGAAGATAATCTATGCGAATACTTTTTTCAAAGTTTCTACCACGACGCTCGATATGGCTCACCAGAGTAGGGATGCTACTTCTGATGTAAATCATGAGATCAGGAAGTTTTACCAGACTGATCATAAGATCAAAGAGGTCGGTATAGTTTTCAAAATCCCTGTCACTCATCATACCGATATCATGAAGATTTGGAGCGAAAATCTTCGCATCTTCAAAGATAGTTCTATCCTGAATAATCGTATCATCACACTTGGAGATTTCTACTACATCATGAAATCTCTTATTCAAGAAATAGATCTGCAGGTTGAAAGACCATCTTTCCATATCCTTGTAATAATCAGCCAGATAGGGATTATTATCAACAGGTTCGAAATTAGGTTTCCAACCATATCTTTTGCTCAGTAATTTCGTGAGCGTCGTTTTACCACTACCGATATTGCCCGCAATTGCTATATGCATTTTCTTTACGTTTAAATTGTTTACTAATCTTTTTCGTTTACTCGTGAAGAGAAAAGACCAAAGAGTTCTGCGTCTATCTTATCAATGATGCCTCCAAACTCTTTAGGATTATGCTCAAAATCCATATTGTCAACGTCAATCACGAGCACCTTTCCTTTGTATTTATTCCATATAAAATCTTCGTAGAGAGCATTGATCCCCTGAAGATAATCAAGTGGAATTTTCTGTTCACATTCCCGTCCTCTTTTCTGGATATTTTTGACGAGATGCGGTACAGAAGAACGAAGATAAATCATCAATTCCGGTTGCTCTACAACAGACATCATTGAATCAAACAATCCCATATAAGTATCAAAGTCACGCTCGTCCATATAACCCATTTTTCTATTGTTAGCCACAAAGACATACACGCCCTCGAAGATACTGCGGTCTTGAATGATAGTCTCGTTACTTTGTTGTATTTCCAACAGATTTTTGAAGCGCTGCTTCAAATAGAAGATTTCCATATTGAGCACCCATCTGGGAATATCTTTATAATAATCATCCAGGTAAGGGTTTTTCTCAACGGGTTCAAGAAATTTCTTCCATCCGTAATGCTTTGATAACATTTGAGTAAGCGTTGTTTTACCACTTCCAATATTACCTGCTACTGCTATATACATACTTTATTTAAGTTTAGATGAGATGAAATCCATTTTTATGAAGAAAGAATCATCATATATTAAGAATGGTCATCTCAAGTGAATTTTTCTCTGAATTGTTCCTCTGTGATAATGGAAATGCCCAGTTGATGGGCCTTCTTGTTTTTAGAACTTTGAGACTCTGCATCATTATTTATAAGGTATGTTGTGCTTTTACTCACACTACCAGTTACCTTACCACCTTGACTTTCTATATAAGCCTTCAGTTCGTTTCGGTTTTTATAATGATACACATCGCCTGTTATCACAAAAGTCTGACCTGCACATTTCGTACCCACTTCCGCAACTTCTACCTCTTTGACATCAAGTTCCTTCAGTAGGTTTGAAACCTTAAGATAGTTTTTATCATCTTTGAACCAGTTTACGAACCTGGCACTTTTTTCAGGTCCAATACCATCTATACTTGCAAATACATCATCAAAAAGCGAAGTCTTAGCAGTTTCCATCAATTCCTTAAAAGTATATTTACTTAAAAGACGTTTGGCAACATCAAACCCGCATAGAGGAATACTCAGAGCATACAGCAGATGCCTGCTGTCAGTATTTCGACTTTTTTCGATACTTTCCAACAACTTACTGACCGATTTCTTGCCAAATCCATCCAGACTCGTAATCTGGTAGGCAAAATCTTTCAAGTGATAGAAATCAGCATAATCCCTGATCCATCCATGATTGATAAAAGTGGAAACCGTTTGTTCTGAAATTCCGTCTATATTGATTCCATCTTTGCTTACAAAGCGGGCAAACTTCTTCAACTGTTTAGCAGTACAGTCAGCATTGCTGCAATGTAATTTCTTAGTCCCCGATTCACTCAAAACCACATGAGCCTCAGCACCACAAACTGGACATTTATCAGGAATATTCAGAACGCCAACTTTTTCAGTTATTTTGATGACTTTAGGAATAATCTTATTGGCCTTGATTACCTGTAATTTCGTACCCGCATCTCCAATACCCAAGCGTTCACATTCGCTGATATTACAGAGCGAAGCACGCTGAACGGTAGTGCCTTCCAACTCTACTGGTTGAAAAACTGCAACAGGAGAAATCGTACTGGCAGCACATGACCATTCTATATGATCCAAAACCGTCTCTGCATATTCATCCTGCCATTTGAAAGCATAACCGGCTCTTGTCGCATGATGGCCAGTAACAGAACCAGTAGAAGCATACTGGGTATCATCATAAGTAATAACCAGTCCATCCACCGGAAATGGTTGCTTCTTATGGGTAACTTTCTGGGTAAACTCATCAATTTTCTCCTGAATATTCACAGAGGTAGGATTTTCTATGAATCGATGTTCCACCGTCTGAAAACCAAGCTTTTCTAAATAATCCATTCTTTGCCCCCATGATAGAATTTCCTGATCGGAATATACTAAAGTGAAAGGAATCCACTGGATATGGCGGAGTTTAACTTCATCCACATCCTTAAGCGTCAGAGATCCAGACGCAAGATTACGCGGATTGGCATAATCACTTTCTGTCTCTAAAAGAAAATTATTGAAATCCTCATAGGAAATTACAGCCTCTCCACGGATTACCAAATGCCCTTTTTCAGAAATCTTAGGCAATACTCCCTTGATGGCAGGGGCAAGATGAGTAATATTTGTACCAATATGCCCATCACCACGAGTTACGATTTTGGTAAGTTTCCCATCATCATAAGTAGCAACTAACGTAAGTCCATCAAGTTTCCATGAAATCCAAATCGGTTTGTTACTGGCCCATTTTTCAAGGTCAGCAACACTTTTGGTTTTGGCAAGTGATAAGGCAGGAAATTCATGAGGTTCTTTCTTGCCGGAAATAGAATCCTCAGAAACTTTATTTGTTGGAGAATCTGGTAAAACTATTCCAGTTTCATCTTCCAACAATTTCAGCTGGTCAAACTTGGAATCCCACTCATAGTCGGACATCAGTTCAGCCTCACCATTATAATATGCTTGAGAAGCCTTGTTGAGTTGTTCAACAAGCTGCTTCATCATAGTCGTTTTTTCTTCTTTCATAATTGTTTCTTTCATACTTGGATAAAGTAAGCTGGACGATATGAAATCTTGCCTTTCAAAAGCCTGCTACAACATATCTAATGCAAAGATACTGCAAATAATTCTAAATGCCAAAAAAAGAAACAATATTTTGGAAATACGACATTAAAATCTCTTAATAGATATTTTCTTCTTTTTCATTCAGCGTAACATATTCAAATGCAATTCGCTTGCCACGGGTACCATAATCGACAGTTCCGCAATAGCAGAATCCCATCAATGATAGAAGTTTCACCATTTTCAGGTTTTTGATATGGGTATCAACCTTGATACTTGGAATGCATTCTACTTCACAAAGTCCTTTTACCTTTTTAATAAATACCTGAGCAAAACCTTCTCTTTGGAGTTCGGGTAAAGTTGCCAAACGATGAATGGCATAATAATTACCATATGTCTTCCAAGTACCCTGGATACTATTATATTTTTCTTCCCCGTTAAGTATGACAGCTCCATAAACTGCAATCTTTTTATCAATAGTAAGTACTTGCGCTACTCCGTTATTGATATCAGCCAAAATATCAGATTCAGAAGGATAGCCACCAGTCCATTGATGTAGTCCTGATTCTATCATCTGCTGTCGTGCCTGATTTATTAAATCCATACACTCCTCAAAATCTTTTAGCGTGGCTGCCCTGAAATCTATATCGAAATGTTTTTTGTCCATCTTCTGTATTTTTACGGATATGACTTTATTGAATTTTCGTTGCAAAATTAACAAAAAAAAACGAATTAGAATAGGAAATGAAGAAAAAATAGCTATAAAGCTGCATTTTTCATCAGTTTTGATGCTTATTTGGCCATTAGTGTTGCCATTATCACTTTCACAAAAACATGAATCCTTTCTTTAAATCAAGAATTGAACGGGATGGAATCTATGCAATACGATAAAAAAGATTTTCTCATTTTCTTTGGCGTTTAAGCTAGAAAGTAGTATCTTTGCAGTTGTATTTTGAACTAAAAAAAGGAGGAATAAAGAATGAATACAACAAAGTTAACAAGAGAAGAAGCGTTGCGACGTTGGAGTGCTTCTAAGGAAACCAAGCGTAAGATGGTTGAAAAGTTAGAAACCTTGGCAAGAAATAGCTGTCTTGAACGGGGAGATTTGGAAAATCTAAAGTAGTACATGATGGAAAAGGTTATTGTTGACGTTGCGTGGTGCGACAGAAATTATGGCGGTTCTCTTGGTAGTAATGTACCAGGAGCGGTGGTTTTTACAGCACCAACTTTTGAAGTTTTGCAAAAGGAGGCAAAGGAAAGTCTGGAGTTTCATATTGAAGGCCTTATGAAAAATGGGGAAGATGTTCCCGAATGGCTGAAGAATGGGGATTATGAGTTTGAGTATAATATTATAAGATAGATCAGTTGTGTGTCTGATTTAGCAAAGAGGGTGCGTCATAAGTAAATGATTCACCCTTTTTTGTTGGAATGTTACTGATATGTTGTTGGAAAACATAGTATAAGTTGTTAGATAAGATAGTATATGTTTTTGAGTTAGTTAGTATCTCCGGTCGCACAACAGCTGTTGTGCGCTTGCATAGCAGCTGATATGCGCTTGCACAACAGGTGATGTGCATGCGTAGGTCAACTGTTATGCGCCAACTGTAATTTAGACTTATGACGCCTCCTCTTTGTCATTTGGTACATTGAGAACGGCATTTCATACAAGACAAGTTTTGATATTTGTAGGATAGGTAAGTTAGAGGTTTATGGGCATTGGAACCGTCATGAAATAGGAATGTGGAAGTGTTATCTTTTCGGCAGTGGCGGCATCCGATGCCTTTTTCTAATCCTTTTCAGAAAAAATCGAGTCCTAACGATAAAAAAGGCAAAAAGTTTGGCGGTATCAAGAATATTGCTTACTTTTGCGGTAGGAGTTGGAGCAGACGGAAAAGAACGGCTGCGATGAAGACTCAAATGAATGAGCGTATTGAACGTTAGTCTTGAAATAGAAATGTGGAAATTTCAAAATTCAACTATGACGAACAGCAATACGGCTCACGCTATGGGATTATTGTATCCTTTTCTCTATAGGAGGAAGGTTCCGATATACCTTTTGGCGTGGGCTATTGTTAGTTGCTAGTTGAAAGGTCTTTCCACAACCTCTATTCCGGCGACAGAACAATGGTCCCACGCCATTTCATATAAATTTAGTTACTAATGCAACTTCTGGGAACAAGTTGAGGATAGAGGTATGCTTATGGTGTTGGAAAAAGATATTATGCCAAGATACAATCCAAACCATTTGGATGATCGTTATTGAATAATCTGATATTGTTGAATTAGTAAAATATTTATTTATGATACATTTTACGTTTAAAAACGGACAGGCAGGCATAAGCCTATCAGCCCACAACTCTTTTAAGAGCTTTATTATCATGGTGGTCATGCTCGTTATGACTACTAGCAGTGCATTTGCTGAAGAAATAGATGGTCTAAATTACAAATTAGATTCAGAAACAAAGACAGCAATACTCATACCTAAAACGAATGGAAAATATGCTGGAGATATTGTTGTTCCAGAAAAAATTAAAGGCACAGATGGAGCGGAATATTCTGTTGTTACTTTAGGAGCAGAATGCTTTAATGCCTGTTATAACTTGAGTTCTGTCACAATTCCTTCAACTGTAACGGTAATTGGTGTTCGTTGCTTCAAGGAATGTGGTAGCTTAACTTCTATAGTCATTCCTTCATCTGTAACGTCATTGGGAGAAGGTTGTTTTAAGAATTGCAGTAGCTTAGCATCTATCGATATTCCTTCATCTGTTACATCATTGGG
This sequence comes from uncultured Prevotella sp., assembly GCA_900554835.1. GTDB lineage: Bacteria > Bacteroidota > Bacteroidia > Bacteroidales > Bacteroidaceae > Prevotella. Next base: position 20,992 of record USJD01000043.1, read on the forward strand.
GTATGAATGTTTCTGGAAGTGTATTTAGACCCTTATAACCAACCACAACTTACTATGACTAACCAAACATAAAGCCTTGATTTTCAATACTCTTTGATTTTTAACACTTTCTGAGTGCTTTTTGGCAGTTCCCGATTTTCCACATATTTTTGCAGCGTATTTCTACCGTGGAGAATTTGCGGAGCTTTTATTTTGTCATATCGTGAACGTAGTTGACAAGGGTTTACGAGTGGTTACGATGGAGGACAAATTTGAAGCTGATAGGCAAAAAGCGTTATATCGTGGACTGGGTTGACAAAGGTTGTCAATAGTTCACTTCCGTTTACTCCATCGGTGGAATACTCAAAGTATGTAGAACATAGCAATATCAAAGAGTATGAGACCGACAAGAAAATGTGAATTTTGTGGCAAGACATTCGTGCCAAGAAGCGGTATGCAGAAATACTGTTCCGAGGAATGTCAGGCAGAGGCAAAACGTCTTAGGAAGAAAAGACAGCAGGACTTGATTAACGGTATTGAGCCAATCATGGATCTGCAACATCAGGAGTATCTTACCTTCTCCAAAGCAGCCATTCTGATGGGATGCACCCGACAGTATATCTACAAACTTGTGGCTAACGGCAAGTTGAAGGCATCAAGATTGAGCAGCAGAATGGCATTCGTTAGAAAGGCTGATATAGAGAAGATGTTTGAGGGTAATCCCTACAAGCGTGTGGTTCCTGCCTGCAAGAGCAAGCTCAGTAAAAAGGCGAAAACAGAAAAGCCAACACAAAACCAGGAACCAATAAAAGGGAAAGAGGAGAATGAGGTGCTTGACTATTATTCGGGTGAGGAAGTTATGTCCATTTATAAGGTCAAGAAGTCTTGGCTCTACACCTCCGCCAAACGCAACCAGATACCAATGTGTCGTATTGCTGGCAAGAACTATTACAGCAAACGGCATATTGATGAGTTTTTCGGTACTGCCGTTGACATCCACAGCATCAAGGAATGGGTGACAGCTGATGATGTGGATAATGTTTTCAACATGAGCAAGTCGGCACTTAGGGCATATGCATATCGTCACAAGATACCGACTAAGCGAGAGTATGGTCGCACCTATTATTCCAAGGAGCATCTTGAAGAACTTCGCAAGACTGACCTCATGAACGATGACAGCTATTATACCACAGAACAAGTGCAGCAGTTGTATGGTCTGACAAGTGCCAATATCTGCCATATTGTAAGAGTGCATCATATCAGCAAGGTAAAAGTGGGTGTAAAGAACCTGCTTTTGAGGACGGATGTGGAGCGAGCAATGGCGGAAAGAGCAGCAAAAGGACTGTGAAAGCAAGTGATTTCAGCATTATCCATCAGTTACTATGAATAATTGGAGTCACGGAAGCATCATTTTATTCCTTTGCAGCCGTGAAGAGACACTTCACCACGAATAATCATCAATAATACATATCAGTTATGAGCAACATTTGCAAGACCGTATCA
>USJD01000044.1 GCA_900554835.1 uncultured Prevotella sp.
CGTGGAATTCTACAATCTTCGTGGTGGCAAGGAACGCATCTTCGATGACATGAACGTAACTTCTACAAAGCTATTATGCAGAGATTGAAAACCCATGAATTTGAAATCCCACGAAACCCAATAGGTTGCGGATTTGAGGTTTTTTATGTTAAATTATGCATATTGATAAGCCTGTTTAACGAAATAATCGTACTTTTGTAGGTATGAACACAGATATACTATCAAAAGACAAAGATCCGATGGGAGCCGCCATCCTTGACTACCAGAGCAAAGGAAAGGCAGGAAAATTGAGCATATTATCTTCTATGTTTGAGGAAGACGAAATGCCGGTGAAACATCTCTTCCGAAACTTGGAAGAAATGCCGATGCTGGAGCAGAAAGCATTGAGCCTCGCCAAAGGAAAGGTGCTGGATGTTGGAGCTGGTGCTGGATGTCATGCGCTCGCCCTGCAAGCCCAATCGATTGCCGTAAAAGCCATCGATATTTCTCCGCTGAGTTGCCAAGCCATGCTCCTGAGAGGGGTGAAGGATGTAGAATGCATCAACCTGTTTGACCCACATTTGGGAAGCAAAAGCGGAATGGGAAGCGAAGATAGATTGCAGAATGAAGGCAGATTGCAGAATGAAGGCGAATCACAGAGCGAGAGTGGCTTTGATACCATTCTTCTCCTGATGAACGGCACTGGCATTGCCGGAAAGATAGAAAATCTCCCTGCCCTCTTCAACCGTCTCAAGGCTTTGCTCAATAAAGGCGGACAGATTCTCATCGATTCTTCTGATATCAAATACATCTACGAGAATGAGGACGGAAGTTTCGACATCAATCTCAATGCAGCCTACTATGGCGAAGTGGATTATCAGATGGTTTACAAAGACGTAAAGGGGGATTCTTTCGACTGGCTCTATGTTGATTTCCCGCTGCTCAAATCCATCGCAGAGAGTTGTGGATTACATGGCAAACTGATTGCTGAAGGCGAGCACTACGATTATCTGGCAAGATTTTTCTAATAAAACAGAACGCCTTAAACACATAGTCCCACAGATTTCACAGATTTACACAGATCTTTTTGAGACCTCAAGCCAAATCTATGATATCTGTGGGACCTTTTCGAGCATACGGAGTGGACTTATGACACACCATCTTCTACTTAATCGTAGAAATCGTGACATCCGAAAAATCATTCATATAATCCAGAATCTCCAATGTATGAAAGTCGCGTTTCGCTCTGATTTCTATGCTTGCTTCCAGAAATTCTTCCTTAGACAAGCGACGTTCCTTCAACTCATAAGAATGTACTTCCATCCCGTCCTGTTTGATGCGCGTGATAAATTCCTTCACACTCTCACGGGATGGAGCTGAAAAGGACAACTCGATGGTGGATGTTCCCAACTGAGGAATCCAATAGTTCAGCACCTCCAGACCCAACAGTACCATAGCCGTGGTAAGCACCGCTGCCAAATACATGCCCGTACCGCAAGCTAAGCCGATGGCTGCCGTGACCCAAAGACCAGCTGCCGTAGTCAAGCCGCGCACCACATTCTTCTGAAAGATAATCGTACCGGCACCTAAAAAACCGATGCCCGAAACTACCTGCGCTGCCACTCGGGAGGAATCTTTCAGATCTACTCCAAAACCAAACTGGGACACGAGACAGAAAAGAGCACTACCCAAAGCTACAAGGAAATGAGTACGGAAACCAGCTTCCTTGGCACGATATTCACGTTCGATACCTATCGCTCCACCCAACAAGAGCGCCAGCGTAAGACGAATAGTCAATTCCATATAAATTGCATCCATATTCTATAGTTTTAAGTTTCTAAATCAAAAAATCTATCATCCAGAAAATCGCTCTACAACAATGGTGAGAGCAGTCTTACAAGCGATTCAAACAATCGCTGGAAGAACGGGCGCTTGATGAAATAAGCCACATCATCTACCAGCATGGAGCGCTCCTGATCTGTCAGGAATATCTTCTTGATGCGCAATGCCATTCCCTCACCAAAGAAGAAAGCATTAGCCTCGAAATTATTCTCAAAACTGCGGAAATCGATATTGGTACTGCCGCAGGAACTCAGATTGTCATCGCTTACCAGGAGTTTGCTATGGTTGAATCCATCCTCATAAAGATAAACTTTCACACCAGCCTCTATCACCTCCATCAAATAAGAACGCGAAGCCCATTCCACCAGTTTGGCATCGCCCCGACGAGGCACCATGAGTCTGACATCTACTCCCGCCAAAGCAGCGGTTCGCATGGCAAAGAGCACGGGTTCCGTAGGCAAGAAATAAGGACTCTCCATATACACATATCTGTGAGCCTGCAGGATGATGCGTACATAGCCCTGCATGATGTCAGGCCAAGGAGAAACTGGACTGCTCGTCACAATCTGCGTAAGACAGTTATTGGAAATACTCTTATCTACAGGCGGATAATAGCGGCGGTCGTTGATGAGTTCCCGACACACGAAATACCAGTCCACTAAGAATGCTCTCTGGATGGCATAGACAGCACCGCCACGGATACGGAGATGCGTATCTCTCCAAGTCTGCTTTGCCGTTCCCTTCACATATCTCATGGCAATATTCATGCCCCCGATAAATCCCACCTTTCCATCGATGACGCAGAGTTTGCGGTGATTGCGATAGTTCACCTTACCCGTAAAGGCTGGAAACCTAACTGGCATGAAAGCCTGCACATGCACTCCAGCCTTGATCATCCTTTCGAAGAAGCGGTTTTTCACCTTCCAGCACCCCACATCGTCGTATATCAGTCGTACCTCCACGCCCTCACGCACCTTGTCTATCAGCGCATCAGCCACCAGATTTCCTAAAGCATCGTCTTCGATGATATAAGTATCCAGATGAATATGGTCCTTCGCCTGTCCGATGGCATTCAGGAGTGAGAATACAAACTCATAGCCGTCCATGAGAATATCCACCTCATTGTCCCTAAAAGGGAGCGCCCAGTTCTGGTTGGTAAACAGTTTCATCAGCGGTCTGTTGCGGCGAGGGATATGCAGGTCTTCCTGCTCGGCAAATTCGAGCATGCTGCGCTTGGTGAGCAAGTCCATACTGCGCTTGCTGATTACCTTTTCCTTACGGGTGTTCTTGCCGAAGAAAAGATAGAAGATGATGCCGACTACCGGCATAAAACAGAGCACAAGAATCCATGCCATGGCTTTCTCCGGTTGCTTGTTGTCCATGAGAACAGCCACGATTCCACTTATCGTTATCGCCAGATATACTACCAGCAAAAACCAATGGATATACAGCATTTTCTTACCTCCTTATATTATATTTTAGTTGAAGACATTATTCGACTGTGACGCCACGAGCATGTTCATCTTCTTCAGTTTCACGAATTCCTCCAGAAGTTCCCTGTTGCCAGGATTCTGCTTAAATTCCTGCTGCACCTCGATAATACGCTGCGCAATATAGTGGGTACGGAAGGAAAGCATGTCCTTGAATATCTGCTGGCGCAATTTCTCCTCGTTCATCTTCATCTGCAGACTTGCCGTCGTTATCTCCTGCTCACCCGTCGGAATACCAGCTATCCTACTGATTTCCGGGTTGGGATGAGCAGCGAAATAGGTTTCACATCTGAATCCTTCCTCCTCAATATGCTCCATAGCCTCAGCCATGATCTGATTGTAGATGGAATGGTGGAACTTGAAGTCATCGCCCTCCATGTCCAGATAGATATACTGGGCTGCAGGCAGTTCCACATCATTGCCGTCTGCATCCTGCACCTTGATGATTTCATCGCCATGATGGATTACCAGTTTGATGAGCAGGTCTTCCACCTCCATCAGTTTGTCGAGTGGTGTAACAGCCGCCTGTCGCAAAGCCTGCTGCTGCACTGGATATCCAGCATCTCTGAGTCCTGCAGCCCGACGTTCTTCCTTCACCTGCTCGCTCATTCCGTTGCGGATAAAGGAATTGAGGGCATTGATGATAACCGCCTCATTGACTCCCAGACGGTGAGAACAGTCGGTGATATAAGCCGCTCGGGTAATCTGATTCTTGATCTTCGAGATGCTCTCCACGATGGAATTGATGGCCTCACTTCGCTTCACGGGATCGGTTACGCCTTTGAGCATCACGTCGGTCTTAAACTGGATAAAGTCAGTCTGATGGTCTGCAATATATTGCCTGAACTGCTCGGCAGTATGATTGCGTGCAAAACTGTCAGGGTCGTTGCCGTCAGGCAGAAAAAGCACCTTGACGTTCATCTCCTCCTCCAGCAACATGTCGGTTCCTCTCAGGGCAGCATGCACACCCGCCTTATCACCATCATAGAGCAATACGATATTATTGGTAAAGCGATGCAAGAGTCGGATCTGATAGATGCTGAGTGCCGTACCCGAATTGGCCACCACGTTTTCAATGCCACACTGGTGCATGGAAATCACGTCGGTATAGCCCTCCACCATAAACACGCAGTCTTCCTTGGCAATCGCCTTCTTCGCCTGGAAAAGTCCGTAGAGTTCACGTTCCTTGTGATAAATCTCACTGTCGGGCGAGTTGACATATTTCTGGCTCACACCCTTGGTACGGCTATCGAGCACACGTCCGCCGAAAGCCACCACCTTGCCACTCACACTAAACCAGGGAAAGATGGCACGGCCGGAGAATCGGTCGAAATACTTTCCCGGTTCATTATCAGAGGCGATGAGCACACCCGTCTTGACCAGATACTTCGGATTATAACCCTGTTTCACTGCCGCCTCGCCGAGAGCAGTACGACTGTTGAGCGAAAAGCCGAGCTGGAATTTCCGGATGATGTCATCTCTGAAACCACGGCTTCTGAAATACTGCATACCGATGGCACGACCGTCCACATCATTCTGAAGGATATCCTGGAAATACTTGGCAGCCCACTCGTTGACGATGAACATAGATTCCCTTTCGCTCTCCCGCTGCTTTTCCTCGTTGGTCAATTCGCGTTCCTTGATTTCGATATGATATTTCTTGGCAAGCCAGCGCAAGGCATCGGGATAGGTCATCTGTTCCAGTTCCATGAGGAAGTTGATGGCATTACCACCCTTGCCACAGGTGAAACAATGACAGATGCCACGGGTCGGTGAAACAGAGAAAGACGGATGGGAGTCGTTGTGGAAAGGACACAAGCCGATGTAGTTGACCCCTCGTTTCTTAAGGGTCACGAACTCTCCTACCACCTCTTCGATCTTGGTGGAATCCATAATTCTTTCTATCGTCGGTCTATCTATCATATCTGGAAATATATCAGATCATATTTGAAAAATATCAAAATCAGAAACTATTTAAATGCAAAGTTACTACTTTTATTCGAAATGAGCGCATTTTCCGCACTAAATAATGTAAACATTTCTCCCAAAACCCTACATTCCAAACATTTTTAAGAAAAACTTAGTTATTTTGTCTTCAACTATTAGGCATTTCCAATTATTTTGCTTAACTTTGCCTACTGATACAAACGAAAAGAAAAAGAAAAATGATAGATATCAAAGGCATAACCAAAAGCTTCGGCTCGCTGCAGGTACTTAAGGGCATCGACCTGCACATTAACAAGGGCGAGGTGGTAAGCATTGTCGGTCCCAGCGGAGCCGGCAAAACCACGCTGCTCCAGATCATCGGAACCCTCGATAAGCCTGACGCAGGAAATATCATCATCGACGGCATCGACGTGAGCAGGCTTTCCACCAAGAAACTGAGCGATTTCCGCAACCAGCATCTGGGCTTCGTGTTCCAGTTTCACCAGCTCCTGCCTGAGTTCACCGCACTGGAGAACATCATGATTCCTGCCTTCATTGCCGGCAAGAGTCGCAAACAGGCGAAGGAACGTGCTGAGGAACTGCTGGCGTTCATGGGACTGAGCGATAGAGCCAACCACAAGCCTGCCGAACTCTCCGGTGGCGAGAAACAGCGCGTAGCTGTGGCCCGAGCATTGGTCAACAATCCTGCCGTCATCCTGGCCGATGAACCATCAGGAAGCCTCGATACCAAAAACAAGGCAGAACTGCACCAACTGTTCTTCGATCTGCGTGATAAGTTCGGACAGACCTTCGTTATCGTAACCCACGACGAGGGACTTGCTGCCATTACCGACCGCACGATTCATCTGAAAGACGGAATGATCGAGAAAACCGTAGAGGCTAATTCTGTTGACGACGAGATTCCTGCAAAGGACATTCAGGAAGAAAAAGTCCAGGAAGATATTGTTCAGAAAAAGAGTGAACAGGAGGATGTAATCTAAGATCATAGAATTCGCATTCGTAGAAAGAAGATCAGAATTCACAAGAAGGAATAAGAATCCCAAAAAGAAGTAAACAAGAAAACATGGCAAACAAGATAAAGCTCGGCGATTACAACCGCCTCAGAGTTGTAAAGAAAGTAGATTTCGGCATGTACCTCGACGGAGGCGATGAGGGAGAAATCCTCCTTCCTACCCGCTACGTACCGGAGGGACTTTCCATTGGCGACGAGATTGACGTTTTCATCTATCTCGACCAGGAAGAGCGTATCATCGCCACCACCGAAACCCCTCTTGCCAAAGTGGGCGACTTCGCCTATCTCGAAGTGAAATGGGTCAACGAATATGGTGCTTTCCTCGGTTGGGGACTGATGAAGGATATCTTCTGCCCATTCCGTGAACAGAAGAAGCGCATGGTATTGGGCAATTCCTACATCGTTCATATCCATATCGATGAGGAGAGTTACCGCATCGTAGCCTCAGCCAAGGTGGAAAGATACCTGAAGGAAGACCATCCTCACTACAAGCATGGAGAGGAAGTGGATCTGCTCATCTGGCAGAAAACCGACCTCGGATTCAAGGTCATCATCGATAACCAGTACTCCGGTCTGCTCTACAAGAGCCAGATATTCCAGTATATCCATACAGGCGACAAACTAAAGGGCTACATCGGACGAGTACGCCCAGACGGAAAGATAGACGTCACCCTGCAGAAGACCGGCATGGAACAGACTGCCGATTTCGCTGAAACCCTCTACCAGTACCTGCTCGACAATGACGGAGAATGCAATCTGGGCGACAAGAGCGAGGCAGACGATATCTACGAGCGATTCCACGTAAGCAAGAAAGTATTTAAGCGTGCCATCGGAGATCTCTACAAGAAGCGACTCATCACCGTGAGCCCGATGAGTATCCGATTGGCATAACACATTTTTTTAATTATTATATGGCAACAGTTGACGACAAGAAGATCATCTTCTCAATGGTGGGTGTATCCAAGATTATCCCACAAAACCAGAAACAGATTCTGAAGAACATCTACCTATCGTTCTTCTACGGAGCAAAAATCGGCATCATCGGTCTGAACGGTGCAGGTAAATCTACCTTGATGAAAATCATCGCTGGATTGGAACAGCCTACACAAGGCGAGGTGGTATGGAGCCCAGGTTACTCTGTGGGCTACTTGCCACAGGACCCTCCGCTCGACAAAAACAAGACCGTGAAGGAGAACGTGATGGAGGGTGTACAGAAGATTTATGATGCACTCGCTGAGTACGAGGACATCAACAATAAGTTCGGTCTCGAGGAATACTATGGAGACCCAGATAAAATGGACAAGCTGATGCAGCGACAGGCTGAGGTGCAGGACATCATCGATGCTACTGATGCCTGGAACATCGACTCCAAGCTGGAGCGTGCAATGGATGCTCTCCACTGTCCTCCTGGCGATTGGCCGGTAACCAACCTCTCTGGAGGTGAGCGCCGCCGTGTGGCTCTCTGCCGCCTGCTCTTGCAGAAACCGGATGTGCTCCTGCTCGATGAGCCTACCAACCACTTGGATGCTGAGAGTATCGACTGGTTGGAGCAGCACCTGCAGCAGTATGAGGGAACCGTGATTGCCGTAACCCACGACCGCTATTTCCTTGATGACGTGAGCGAGTGGATTCTGGAGTTGGACCGTGGCGAGGGTATTCCATGGAAGGGCAACTACTCTTCATGGCTCGACCAGAAGACCAAGCGAATGATTCAGGAGGAGAAGACTGCCTCTAAGCGCCGCAAGACATTGGAGCGCGAGTTGGAATGGGTTCGCATGGCACCTAAGGCCCGTCAGGCTAAGGGTAAGGCCCGTCTGAACTCTTACGAGCAGATGCTCAACCAGGAGCAGAAGGAACGCGAGGAGAAACTGGAGATCTTCATCCCTAACGGTCCTCGCTTAGGCAACAAGGTGATCGAGGCTCAGCACGTACAGAAGGCGTTCGGCGAGAAAGTTCTCTTCAACGACCTCAACTTCATGCTTCCTCCTAACGGCATCGTGGGTGTCATCGGTCCTAACGGAGCCGGTAAGACTACCCTCTTCCGCCTCATCATGGGCTTGGATCAGGCTGATGGTGGTACATTCGAGGTGGGTGAGACCGTGAAGTTAGCTTATGTTGACCAGCAGCACAAGGACATAGATCCTCAGAAGACCGTTTACGAAGTGATTTCCCAGGGCAACGAGACCTTGCGTTTGGGTGGAAGAGATGTGAATGCACGTGCTTACATCAGCCGTTTCAACTTCTCGGGCACCGACCAGAGCAAGCTCTGCAGTGTTCTCTCGGGTGGTGAGCGCAACCGTCTGCAGTTGGCATTGGCATTGAAGCAGGAAGGCAACGTATTGCTCCTCGATGAGCCTACCAACGATATCGACGTGAACACGCTGCGTGCATTGGAGGAAGGTTTGGAGGCATTTGCCGGTTGTGCAGTGGTAATCAGCCACGACCGCTGGTTCCTCGACCGAATCTGTACCCACATCCTTGCCTTCGAGGGCAATGGTGAGGTATTCTTCTTCGAGGGCAGCTATTCAGAGTATGAAATCAACAAGGCGCGCCGTCTGGGTGATACAGAAATCAAGAAGGGTCGCTACCGCAAGTTGATGGAGGAATAAAGATTCTGAAAAAAAGAACTCGGAAACGAAAAGAATAATCGTTTCGGAAACAAAAAAAATAGAAAAGAGGGTGTGTCATAAGTACAAGACGCACCCTCTTTTTGGTTTCTATGCAGCCTTTTTCATAAAAACTATCGCTGGCAAATCCGATGAATAAAGCAGGCTAAATTTCTCCCATCAACCACTTTAACGCATTGATTCGCTTTATTCCGTCATAATCAGCTGTTGGGTCCTCATCGAGCGTCAGTATAAACTTAGGATATTGATCCTTGATTTGTTGCAACGAAGCTAACTCACGCTTTAAGGTATTCTCATCTCTCACCGTTGCAGCCACTTGATAATAGGTGATGTCATTCTCATCGATAGCCACAAAATCCACCTCTAAGTTATCCGTCTTACCTATATATACTTTCTTTTGTCGCCGCAAGAGTTCGAGATAGACGATATTCTCCAAAATACGTCCAGCATCAAAGGAGCGAGAGCCAAGCAGCATACGTCGCAACCCGATATCAACAAGATAATATTTTCCCAAAGTCTTGAGCAGTTGCTTGCCCTTGATATTATATCGTTTACACTCATACAGGAAGAAAGACTCGCAAAAGGTTGATAGGTATTTTTCCACTGTCTTCTGGTCTATCTTTCGCCCATCTGCTGTCATCAAATCAGCAATACGTTTTGTAGAAAGGATATTACCAATATTATCTGCCGTAAAACGAATCACGCTCTCCAGCATCATAACATCCGAAAGTTTGTTACGACTCATGATATCCTTAACCACAATCGTATTGTAAACAGCATTCAAGTAGTCGCTTATCTCACTAGCAGTATCCAATTCCAATGTATATGGAAAACTACTCTTGCTCACATATTCCATATATGTTTGCGAAAGGTCATCCGTACCTCCGATACCTTCCACATATTCCTTGAAAGATAAAGGAAGCATCGCTATCTCCACATATCTACCAGACAAGAGTGTTGCTATCTCGCTCGAAAGCATATAGGCATTTGAACCTGTCACATAAAGGTCAACCATTGATTTCAAATTGAGACTATTAATAATGTCAGGAAAATCCCTAACATGCTGTATCTCGTCAAAAAATATATAAGTCATCTTACCTTGAAGTATCAGGGGTTTGATATAAGCATATAGTTTTTGAGGATCTCGCAACTCATAATAGTCATAATCCTCAAAATTGAGATAGATGATTTGTTCTGGCATAACACCATGAGACTTTAGCCAATCACGAAAAATCTCCATGATGGTTGACTTTCCACAACGGCGAATGCCTGTTATTACCTTGATCAGCTTTTTATCCTTGAAGGATATTAGCTTTTGCAGATATGTTTGTCGCTCTATTCTCTTCATTTTTAACGGTTTTATGTATCACTCTGCAAATATACATGTTTTTTAGGAATACACTTACAAAAAGAGTATGTTTTTAAGAAGTTTTAGGAATACACTCCTAAAACTATTTATTTCTACTTACTTTTAGGATAGCAAGCACCTAAACTTTATCTATTCTTAATAATCATAACTAACTGAGCTTTCGCATATGGGGAAGTTAAGGGAAGTAAGAGGAAAGTTCAGTTAGTTATATAATCATCTGTCTCGCGACATCTTATTCTGCGTATGCAGTCTTGTAGGCAGAGTCAAAGAACATAGCGCAAGAACCTACGCCTGTCTCATACTCATGCAGCTTCTGACCAGCGCTGTCATACTCCACTACATAGCCATTACCATTGTAGTCGGCATAGCCACTATCGCCCATTTTATAAGAGAGCACGAAGATATGACCATTTAGAGGGTCAGCGAAGATGCCGCATGGGCTCACAGGCATCTTTGAGAGTGTCATCGCCTGTGGTTGTGTACTTCCTGCTGCAAGCACACTCACGCTAGGAGTGCCTCCATAAGGTGCATTAAGCACAAAGAAATAAGGACGAACCACCTGCGTACGTGTTGTAGCACCAGGGGTTACACATACAGCATAGTTGCCATCTGCCACCTTCTGTGACTTTCCATCAGCGAAATCCACTGCACGTAGGGCATTCTCTCCATAAGCATTATAAGAAGCATCATAATACTGGTTGTCGAGAACATACAAAACACCAGCAGCATAATAGATACCGGTAGGATTGTTCACACCCTCGATATTCTTTGTCTCTACATTGTCGTTGGAAAGATTGATGCAAGAGATGTTGCCACCACCAGCACCATAGTTGCTGTTAGCTACATAGAGAGTACCATTACCGAAGACCAAGCCCTCAGGATAGTTACCCACCTGCCACTTCTTCTGAAGAGCAAAACTTGTAGTGTCCACAGCAGCTACATAGCCTCCGTATGTAGTGAAAAATACATAGCCACCATTTGCGATGATATGGCGAGGCTCAGCGCCCTCGGCATTGCCCAGCAACTCTGTGGTCTTGATTTGCTTGATGCTCTTCTTGGTTTTCTTGTCGATTACCTCGATGGTGTTGCTCTGATCTACGGCAAGATAAATCTTGTTGCCATATACAATGCCGTCATTGGCAGTATTACCAAGCGAGCGACCGTTAGCAGCCTTGAATACATTCTGTGTAGCTGTGCTTGAAGCATAGTCGACAGCTGTGAGAGAGCTCTCGATATTGCTATACATGTTACCTGAATTCACTACGTAAGCGCCCGTACTATACACCTGGAGATAAGTCTCAGGACCATCGTTGTCGTCGCTACATGATGTCATCACTGCAGTACCCATCAAGAGCACCGCCAAACCTAATAAATACTTTTTCATTTTCTTTTTCTGTTTATATTTGAATCTAATTTGTTATTATCTAGAAATTATACCCGATGCTTAACATCCAGCTACGGCGAGGCATCGGATAATGCCCCACGAGTTCATACTGCTTTGCCAGCAGGTTTTTCACATCCATCCTGACCTTCACGCCTCTCAGGGATTTCCCCAAAAGACTCAGATCATCCAGCTGGCGATAGAACGTCAGTCCCATGTCCCAGTAGCCATCCACTTCGGTGCCGTCATAGTGCTCGTTGTTGGCCCATCGCTTGCTCATTCCCTGTCCATGGAGCGAGACATTCACCCAGGGATTCTCCCACCCCAATGCCATACTGCCCGAATGCAGAGGGATATAGGCTACTTGATTGCCATAATATTTGGACGAGCGGTCGGTATGATTCACCACGTGCTGGTAGCTATACGACCCTTGCAGTGAGAGTTGCTGCCTCGGAGCCATCTGCCAGGTGCCACGCAAGGAGGCATCCACGCCAACGACATCAACCCGTGCCAAGTTCACAGTACGCCAGACGAACATATTATAAGGAACACCCACTATCTTGTCGGTCACCCGATTGCAGTAGCCGTCCAGCGTTGCTTGAACATTCCATCCCTTATAACGTAGGGATTCGCCGTTTCCCCCATCTCCTGAAGAAACATTTTTCCACGTAAGCCCGATATTCAACTGTCTGGTTTTCTCAGGCTTCAGATCAGAACTTCCATAATGGAAGAAATAGTTCTCGTTGAAAGTAGGAACCCGGAAGATGTCCTTGTACGAAGCCCTGAGATAAAGCTCATCGCTGGCAGTACCATTCCCCAGGAGCCGATAGGAAAGCGAAAGCGATGGCGAAAGCCGGCGTGCATCCTTGGCAGCCTGTCCTGCTTTGGTAGGATTGGCGCTGCCTTGCTGAGTCTCTATCTTGCGCCCCACGCTGTTGAGGTAAACCGAAGCCAGCATTCTGGCAAGAGCTACCCATCTTCCCTTCGCATATCGGGCGGAGAGCGACTGCAGGATGCCATGTCGATGAGGTCGCAGGTCGGTGGCGAGGGTGCTGTTGAGCGAGTTCATCATCCAGTCGGCAGAGTAATCCACCGCCCAGCCATCATCCGGCATCCACATCAGTGCTGCCGAAGTATAATATTCCCTCTGCCAGTAGGTGGCATCATTGCGCCGATTTGCCACGAGCGTGTCCTGATAGGCAGAACTCGCCCAGTTCATCTTGGCTTGCACCTTCAGCATCCAACGGTCATCAAGACTTCTGGCTTGCCATCTCGCCTGAGCAAAGGCGTTGCGGTCGTGCAACTGCTCGGCAGTTACATCGGTATAATATCTCACGATGCCAGGCAACTGTCGGTCGTTGTCATAATAGTAGAGCTTTGCCCACAATTGGCTCCGGCTCATGCCATCGGCTCGCCTGCCCATCATCCAGTGCATATTCAGTTCGCCATGCCCCGAGTTCATCCTACTGTTGGTTCGCCGCTCATGGGTGGTGTACTTACCGTTGCGCAAGAGGAAGGGATAGTCGTTTTCGGCATAGGTGTACTCACCCATCGCCTGGAGGGTGAACCTATCTGACAACCTCTGCACATAGCGCAGATAAGGCGAGACATATCCGAAGGACCCCACCTGCAACAGAGTAGAGAGGTGAGGCTGCTTGTCGATGGGAATCTCGCTCATGGTCTCGATGGCAAGTAAAGCTGCCACCGAGGCTTGCCGAGCCGAAATGAAGATGTCGTCGTTGTCACCAATGGTGAGTCGCAATGTCTGCACTTGGTCGAGCGAATAACGGGATACATCAATTTCGCCGCCCTGACATTCGCTGAGCAGCACACCATCGTAACTCACTCCCGTATGTCCCGCTCCGAATCCACGCACAGCTACCGTCTTCATTCCTCCTGCCCCACCATAGTCGCGCAGATTGATGCCTGGCATTCGGTGCAAGGCGTCGGCCATATCCGTAACACCAAGCCTCAACATATCCCCTTTGTCCAAAAGCTGGAGAGGCGATGTGCTCGTAAGTATCCGGTGCTGCCGAGCATTTACTTTTACTTCATGCAAGCATTCGGTACGAATGGAATCTTGCCCCATACTAACTTGCACATACAACAGTAGCAAGCCACCGAGACAAAACTTCCTCAATGTCTTCATTCATTCTATTTTTTTATATTATTATCAATATCTCCATCACACACCCATCCCACGGGGGAGGATAGAATCATAGCAGAAAACTATGGCAACGGCAGGTCTTCTGACTTGCAACCTTCTTCAGCACTCCTCATTCCTAAAGACTTCGTGAATGCAAAACTCATGACAAGCGGGCTGCCCGGGCTTCTCGCCCGATTCCCTTTTAATCACAACCCACTCCTTTCCGAGTAATCATCTTTCCCAAGAAAAATATCATCCCTATAGCGGCATGATGTGGCAGTGAACCAATTGCGGGAGCAAATTTACGACATTTTTTCGGAAAAGACATCAACTTCATCGCCATTTATTTGGTAATCTGCCATTTTATTTTTTGCACAGAGATTAAGAAGGGTCGCTATCGCAAGTTGATGGAAGAATAAAGATTCGGAAATGAAAAAGAAAAAATCGAAAATGATAAGAACCGAAAAAGCCCAGGGCAATTTGCTCTGGGCTTATTTTATTTTTCAAATATTCTACTGATAGATAGAAAGCGGAATTATT
The DNA here is from genome assembly GCA_900554835.1 of uncultured Prevotella sp. Taxonomy (GTDB): domain Bacteria; phylum Bacteroidota; class Bacteroidia; order Bacteroidales; family Bacteroidaceae; genus Prevotella. The sequence continues at coordinate 14,334 of USJD01000044.1, forward strand.
TCACTACGACCTTACGTGTAGAACCATCGCTCATGCGGATGATGTTGAGACCCTTCTGAGGAGCAGAGATGCGCTTGCCATCAGCAGAGAATCGAGCCACCTCGACTGCACCATTAGTGGTAATATTCTTGATACCAGTAGCAGGAGTTACGGTTACTACGAATGTAGTTTCAGCTAACTTACCATTAGAGTTTACCTTGATAGTTACTGCTGCTTCACCCTCCTTCTTTGGGGTGATGATAAGTGAACCATTCTGCATCTTTGCATCCAACACAGCTACATCGCTGACAGTTTTCACACTCTTAACAATAGCTGCATCAAAGTTGTCTGCATCTGTGGCAAGATCTTTCAGATCAATAGTAGCAGTCTTATCAGCTGCCAAAGTCAAATCTCCTACAGGATTAGCAATCACAGGAGCCACATTGTCAGGGAAAACAGGCAATGATGGGAACCAATAGTTAGAAATCATTGGATATTCTGCAAGTTGTTTACCCTCTGCATCATACTTGCGAACCACATAAGTAGCATCACTAAAGCCCTTGAACAAACTAACGTATGCATCATCACTTACAGGATCTACGCGGAATGAGCAACCGTAGATATAGAAGCCATCAGCCGCATCTGTATAGTCAAGATACTTAGAGAACTTATTGTTGTCAATATCATACTTATAGATAGTATAGTTACTAAACCAAGAAGAGCTGCCGCCATTCCAATAAAGCACGTTCTGCTGATTGCTTGCGCAGAAACAATCAGGAGTCCAAGCATACCATGAATTAGCAGGTCCATAGATACCTTCTGGCAAAACAATGATGGTCTGCTCCAAAGTATTAGGATTGATCTTGACGATTCTGTTGTCAGCCTGTCCTGTACCCGATGTGGCAGCTAAACTCAACCAGAGGTTTCCGTCTTTAGAAAGAACTACAGAACCAAAGCCCCATCCTTCAGGTGCAGCAATAGCCTGTTCAACCTTATCTGTATTGGCATCAATAACAAGAAGACCACTCTTCTGGTGTACAGCGAATACACGATCGTTAACACGAATCATACTACCAATCTGTCCGCTATAAAGCTGATCGTAAGCACTACCTCCACCATTTGTGGTTCCCTCCACACTACCAGCAATTTCCTGCTTATCGAGGTCGAGGATAAAGATACCATTGCTTGTACCAACATAGCCTTTATGCTCATCTACGCCAAGGAATGCACGGCCATCGGCATTGGTAGATATCGTCTGGATTTGCTTCTCCATCTTCATGGTCTTGGCGTCAAGAATATTGACACGACCACCGACAACAGAAGCTCCAGGGTCTTTCTCCTGCTTTGACGTCACATAGAACTTATCGCCATAAATCTGGCCATATTGAGCAGTACATCCCAACTCTATACCAGGATTCTCCTTCTGAACAACACGGTAAACCCACTCGCCGTCATTAGTCAAGAAGTTGATAGTAGAGTTCTGATGACTATACCAGTCTTCATTAACAATAAATGTTCCCTTGGTATAGTCTGTATTAGCATTCTCATCATATACCAACTGGCAAGCACCAGTCTGAGTTGGCTGAGAGTAATCTATAATTGTACCAAGTACATCACGTTCTGGCAATGTAATGCCTTCAATCTTCGTATTGGCAGGAAGATGATTATAAGCAGCACCATTCTTTACTACCTGGTACTCTCCATCAACGAACTTGACTACAGGAGAAAGGTCTGTACTACAAATATCACTGTTCAGTAGACGAGATTTTGCAGACTCAGTAATCGTACCATTTATTACATTATATCCATAAGAAACAACGTCTTTTGCCGCATCATCACTTTTAATATTAAGAGTAATACCATCTCCATTATTATAGAACACATTGTTAGCAAAATGTACATGTGGAGCATTCACTACACAAATAAGACCATCTGAAGCCTTATCATTATCAGCAAAGGTACAAGATACAAGATTAAGATGTACCAAATCCTTATTAGGCAACTCCCAAATATTTAAGACACTACCCTTTCCTGTCATTTTAATGTTAGAAAAACGACAGTTGCTGATAGTAACATTTATATCCTTACTAGCTGATCTACCATCGATAGCACAACCAACGCCATTACCATTTCCAGAGATACCATCAAAAATACACCTGTCAATAGTCAAACTTCCTCCTTTATAAGGACCATAATAGAAAGCACTTTCTTGCAAATTCTTAAAGACGAAATCAGTTATGCGGATTGTCTTATAATCACTCGGATAAGCATTCAAAGGAAGAGGACCATTTGTCAAGACAACACCATTGCCATTAATAGTAACACTGTTGTTAATCTCTGCATAATCTAATATGCCCGATGTATCAAACTCAGTACCACGCAATCCCTCACGGAACTTAATAGTCTCGCCATCTGTTGCATTTTTCAGTGCCTCAGCAAATTCCTTTAAATTGTTTACTGTTGTGACCTTGCCTGTCTCTGCTGTTGCTGACTTTATCTTAGCTTTAGCAGTAGGAACAGTAAGAGTTGAAACATATTCGAGTTTTCCACTCATGTCATTGCTATACCAGTTTGACATATCAGAGATATAAGACCATCCATCAACACAACCACTGGTCAGTTCTCGTGAAGTTGCTCCTACTGAAGAATAGCCATACGCTTGATCCAAAGAGTTAGTTGTCCAATAACTCCAATAGCCATTATACCAACCAGCACACCAGTGATCTGACGCATCATTAGAAGTAAACTTATCAAATGTATAATCTGCACAATTATAGGTACCAGCAGTAAGACTAAAGGAACTACTACCATTCAATAGTTTGATGTTTCCATTCTCATTGATGTCATAGCCAAGTCCTCCAACAGCAGTACCATATTGAGTACCCTCATTCACTAACATATAAAAGCGTGGGTCGGCAGCAGCAACAGCTTTCAGCATATCCACACCAGTGGCTTTACCACTCCATCTATACCCCCACACTAAATTCGTGTTGTTACCTTTACCATCATCCCATTTTACAACGAGAGCAGCATGATTTCTACCATTTCCTACCCAATACTGGATATTATCAAAATCAATATTAGGCATGACTGAGGCTATCTCAGCCTTGGCACTTCTCGCTAATTTGCGAGGTACCCCCTGAACGCTGACTTGTGCAAATGCAAAAGTTGTGCACAAGAGCATCAATAAAAGAAAGTAAAGTTTCTTCTTCATACTTATTACCTTAAAATTAAACTTATAATAATTAACTATTTATTCTCTTATCACCAATCATCTATTCACCTAATGGATCATCAGGTAAAGACGATTTAACTTCCACATGCAAGTCTTGTGCTCTCGCCACTTCCGTGGAAGTTTCTCCAACCCATCCGCAATACTGTCTCACTCCAGTATAGACTCTAATGAAATCAACCCCTGGCAGATGCACAGGATTTCCCTGCTTATCTACAGCCCAGGAAATATCAAAGGAACAGAGGTCTTGTTCCGCATTGGGATGATTATCAACATATCCCCACGGATAGGAATAAAGTACATAGTAGGTTCCTATATGACTTTCGTCCACTCCGTTTTGAGGCAACAAAGTTCCCTCAAACTTCATCTCATCAGCCTTAATCCACTCCGGGTAATAACTCTGCGTGTGGAATGAGTTCTTTGCTACATAGCCACTTTCACCACGATTATCCGTCCAAGGGATATACAAGGTATCGGTCAGCATCCCCGTTACATCAGGGACCGGTTTATGGAAATCATCCGGACGGCGATACGTTATCTCATAGTTTTTGAGCGTTGCCGGCTTGTAATATTCACTGCCAGCCAACTCATACCACTCATCATCATCCGCCTTGCCATTACAGTTGCGGTCGAACGCCACCATTACAATGCCCGGTTCTGCCGAACCTCCTTTCATGTCCTTATAGGCGGGAATATCGCTATAGAAAGCATTTCCTTTAATAAAGAAGTCTTTCTGCCCCGGCACATTGATGACCGTATGATCAAACCCGAATGTTACATATCCTCCATAAGAGCCCAATGAAATCATCACATCGTTGGTCAGATCATCTTCTGCTTTCTGGCGCATTGTCTCTTCATTATCGCCCTTTTCATAAATAGGCATGGTATTGACAAACTGCCCTGGTGCTGGTCGATACTCATATACTTTAGCTGTATATGGACTATACTCAGTATCCTCATGTACCACCTGTACGGGAAAAATATGCTTATAGCCACGCTCCCCATCATCGAGGGAGAAAGTAAGCGTGTAAGTGCCTTCTTTTTCGGCAAGAAACACATAATCCCGATCCGTACTAAGCAGGGAATCCCGCCCATCTGAAGTCTGCACCGTCCATCGATAGCTCTTGCCCTCATAGGCTGGCGAAAGTCGGAGTTTACGCATGCGCTCAATGTAATAGTAGTCATTGAGCCCCGATGAGACGTTTTCCAAGTCCTGATGGCAACTCGACAATCCCATCCCCAGCAACAAACTGATCAATATATCACATAATCTTATCTTCATCGTCTTCCATTATTTTGTAAGAAAACACATGTAGGCAGGAATATCCCCTGTCCTCACACTCCACTTTTTCACTCCATACCGATTATAGCAGTGCAGCACCCCACTCGAAACGTAGTTTTTGGCATCAGTTACATAGATGTCATGTGTTTCCGGATGGATATTGATACCATAGGGGATGGTGATGTCTTTTTCCGACCCATCGGTAATAAACGAGTCGCTCACTTTCTTCAGGGTCTTTACATTGACGATACCATACGTGATGGTATTCTTCTGTGTATAGTTGTTCCACTCCGTGGCATAATAATAGAGCGAATCGCCACTGATGCAGAAGTTGCTGCAAGGTATGTTGAGCGTATCAGTTACCTCCATCTCGTTGCGTCCTTTCTTTCTTGCCAACACATAGAGATTGGAGTGAATGTTCTGGTAATCTCCCCGGGAAGTTACCCAAAGTTTGCCGTACTTATCAGCTTTAATATGATGGAGATTGATACCCACTGGAATTTTCTCTACTTGCTTGAATCCCTCTATTTCTATCACCGACACGGTCTTGTCATAATTGGGAGCCATATATCCTCCTGAATTTGCCACATAGATATACTGTCCCAACACACAAAGTTCATCGGGCTGGAATCCCACCGTACATTTAGCCACGGGCTTCAGCGAAAGCGTATCTATCTTATAGACTGCTCCTTGAACCGCATCAGGGTTATTGAGCTGCACCGGTCCTACATAAGAAGTGGCATAGGCATACCCCTTGTGAAAACGCACATAGCGCACATTTGGGATATTAACCTGCCCGATGCGATGAGCTGTGCGAGCATCCAGCACCTCTATTTTATTAGAGCAATTGATGACGGCATAAATTCGGGAACCATATATCTGAATGTCATTGCCCACATCACCCAATTCCTTGATAACATGAGGATTGCGCTCAGCATAGAGATTACGTACATAATACCCCTGTGAGAAATCAACATAATCGAGCGTACTCTTGTTGCTACCCATGTTGCCCTCGTTGAGCAGGTACATGCCGATAATTTTCTGTCCCGGCTTCACCTCCTCGGGGATAATTTCGTACTCAGTAGGAACCACCACTTCATCTTCGCGGCAGCTTACCAAACATGTACCTATTAGTAAATATAGCAATAGCTTTTTCATCATGTTTTTATTTTTTTTGATGCGTGCCACCATTATTACATCTCAAACGTCAACGTGAGGCGATAGTTGCGCTTAGGCATCGGATAATTGAGTATCACATCATAGTCCTGGCTGAAGAGATTATTCACCTCTAATGCCACACGAGCCTTGTAATCCTTCCAATTGAAACTTTTCTGCAGAGAGAGGTCGTGAGTATACCATGGCTGTGTATGATTATAGATGATATTCTCCTGCTGGTTATATCTCTCACCGGTATAAATAAAACTATAGTTCAAACCCCAAGTTCCGTAATCCATCTGTACCACAGCCGAACCACTGTTCCATGGAATATATGGTATCTGGTCGCGATAATAGGTATCGGCAGGATTGGTTACATCAATGGCCTGCTGGTAAGTATATTGCAGACGAGTAGTAACATAAAGTTTGCGCAATGGTCGGAGAGTTGCACTTACCTTGGCATCGAGTCCATTGATATGCACTTTGCCCAGGTTGAGCATCGTCCAACGGAACTGTGCTCCCTTAGGATAAGCCACAATCTTATCACTCACAAAATTACGATACCCATCCACCTGCACAGCCCACTCATACAATATTCCCTTCATACGAGGACTGAAATATGCAAATCCCACATCATATTGGGTGGTATATTCCGGGTTAAGTTTAGAGTTGCCCATCTCTGCATAATAGAGGTCGTTGAAGGTAGGCATGCGGAAACTCTTCTTATAGAAGGCCCTCAAGGAGAAACCTATGTTTTGGAACGGCTTATAATAGAGAAACACTGCCGGCGACCAGGTATTCTTATCGGCTGGTGCCTCTGCATCCCTTGTTACATCATGTACATAATTATAAACCACACTCCCCTGCATCTTGAATCCACCCCAGGCTATTGCTGTGGCTAAAGACACGATATGATTCCAGCGAGTAGGATGCACAAATCCATACATATCAGCATCCATGTTGTTCCACTGGAAATCATAAGCACATGACACCTTCCACCAAGAGCAGATATCATACTGATGCAGAGTGGACAGATAGAACTCCTTCTGGCGATACACATTATCTATCAGCATTACCGTGGTATCCTTGTTGACATACTTGGTGAGAAAGTAAGAGTATTTCGCCATTAACTTCGTTTGGTAATGGGGAGAAAAGCGCTTATGAATATAACCTTGTATGAAAGAATTATTGTCGCTGATACGCTCGCCTCGCCGCCATACATTATTAACGATAGCCCCTGGCACACCACGTTCTGAGGTATAATTATATGCTTTCAGCATCCAGTCACCTCCCTTAACGTCACCAAATAAGGCTCCCTCCAGTCGGGTGGCACGAATATCACCATTCTCTCTTACAGCCGTTGTATCATACATGATTTCATCGGTTTTTACTGCCTTTCTACGGTAACGGAACTTATACTTACCACTGCTGCTGAGCCATTCGCCATTGAAGGAAGCTTTCACCCTATCAGAGAGATTCAGTTCGACAAGCAGCGATGGATTCACCAGATCGAAAGAACCAGTCTTGAATTTCGCTTTCAGATGATAAGCCTTACCTTCTTCAAATTCTGGAACACGAGTCTGCAGATACACCGAACCTGCCGAAGCAAATTCCTTGGCAGCTTGAAATATCTGGCTTTTCTGTCCATTATAAAGCGAGATAGTCTGCATATTATCGAGTGAATACATTCCCAAATCCACCTGTCCATTTTGTGCATTGGAGAGTTCTATACCATCATAGAACACGCCCACATGATTGGTACCCATAGAACGGATGTTGATGGTCTTGATACCACCCACACCACCATAATCCTTGAGTTGCACACCCGAGAAGAAACGCAGGGCATCGGCCACACTCATCGAGTTGAGCCGCTGTAGTTCATCACCTGTCATCACCTGTGCCGGAATCACACCCGGAGTATTATTACCCACTACGACAACTTCCTTAATAGTATGAATACTATCCAAACTACCTACATGCTGCTTCTGCGCATATAGTACACCACTTGCTACCATGCATCCCACGACGCATAGCAGTAATTTCATTATTCTCATTTAATCTCCTTATACCTTAATATAATAAGTAAATAATAGTATGTCTCCATCACGAACCCATCCCACGGGGTTGGATAGAATCATCGGAATCTCTTATCCAAAAGACACTCTTTAATCATATCGTTTCCGATGGCAACGGCAGGTCTTCTGACTTGCATCCTCAAACTCATGGCAAGCGGTCTTCCCGAAAAAATGTCAGTGACCATGGTGCTTGCCGCAATAAGACGCTTACAGCAGCGGGACTGTCCGGGCTTCTCACCCGATTCCCTTTTAATCACTACGCACAAACCATGCCTGCGGCGGCAGGAAGTGGCAGCAAACCAATTGCGCTTGCAAATTTATATAAAATTTTCGAATTATAAGCCAGTAAAATAAAAAACTTAAATGA
>USJD01000045.1 GCA_900554835.1 uncultured Prevotella sp.
TTTCGATGATTTCATGGTAGAGGAGCCGATGGCAGACAGAACTGCCAATCTGCCTATAGGCAAGACCATAAGATTCTCTAATCTCGCTGATGGAAGTTTAATGGATGCTACCGGACATGGGCTGATGCATAGTTCTAGTAACCGAAAGGACATGAGAAATCAGGTGAAGTTTGTTGTGGAGGATAGAGGTAAGGGAAAGATTGCTTTGAAGACGGCTGACGGACGATATGTCTATATTGTAGGTGCTGGTTTATCTGGTGATGTTCGTCTGACTTCCGACTCTTCCAAGGCAGAGGAGTTTGTATGGCAGGATATGCTTTATAACCGCTGCATGCTGCTTTCTCTGAAGACTCAGCGTTATGTAGGTAAAAATCCTGTGGATGGAAGTCCTTATTCTGCAGATTTCCAAGGCGCTGATGCCGGTATGAAGAACGGGTGTGTTTTCACATGGGAAGTGGTTGAGTAAAGATATCTGTTCATTATAAATTTGAAGAGGCAGACTCTCGCAATGGGGAGTCTGCCTCTTTATCTTATGTGATATAGTTTGATTATTCGAAATAGAATGTGAGTGCAATCATTTTACTATGGGCTTCCTTGGCTGCCAAAGTATATGGTAGCATACTTTTATCTTTCACGTTCTTTACATGATCTTTATCGTATATATTCATGAGTCCATACATGAATTTCAATTCAGGTCGCAGTTTGAAGAATGGGAGATAAAAGTCGCAACCAAGTCCAAGTTCGAGAAAAATATCTGTTTTCTTTAATTGAATGTAGTCGCTTTTATTACCGCTGAGGTTCATCATCGGATTGATACCTGCCATGATATATGGGCGATGATTGTTGAATCTTGGAGCAGAGAAGATGATGTCGAAGGCAGAGGATATGTATGCCGTCTTCAGTTCTTGTTTTTTATCTTCCTGTTTTACGTTTCCGTTTTCATTGGCATCTTGCATGATATTATGGAACGTAAGGTGTCTTGTTCCAAAATACATGGCAGGAGCTATTCTAAATTGGAAATGGGTGCTCAATCTAAATTCTCCTAATACTCCGACCGTAAATCCAGGGTCCCATCTGTCCTGGTCAATGGTAACGTTGGAGTTGACTTCCGCTCCATTCTCATCTGTATAGGTGACCGGTCCAGCGTTGATGAATTCCAGGTCTTGCAGGTGAGTACCCACCATCACTCCAAAATGAAATGGGCGCAAATCTGTATAAGGACGATTCTCTACCGTCCTTTCCTGGGCTATTGCTATTGTGGCAATAAGCCCCATCATGATGCTAAGTATTATTCTTCTCATATACTTTTATAACGTTATTCTTTTCATCTTATTGTGTATAAGTTTATTTCGACTACGTATAAATTACAAAAAAAGTAGTACCTAATTGTAGGTAGTATGAAAAATATTTCCTATCTTTGCATCATTAATTGTTGGTATCCCCAACATGGCAGGCGAAAATCGTCTGTTGCATATTGTGCTTAAAAACATTATTAACATTATAAAACATTATTATTATGGCTTACGTAATTGGTGACGATTGTATCGCATGCGGTACATGTATTGACGAGTGTCCATCAGGTGCTATTTCTGAGGGCGAGAAGTATTCAATCAACGCAGATCTCTGCACAGAGTGCGGTACTTGTGCTGATGTTTGTCCTAACGAGGCAATCAGTCTTCCTTAATTTTTAAGGATGATACTTTAGTTACATAAAACTTGAGAGCGGCTCTATGAGTCGCTCTTTTTTTTTATCCTTTATATTGCCTTTTTACTGGGTTCGTATTTGGTCATTCTAATGATGCGTTTTATTGAGGTCTAACGATACGCTTCGTTAAGTCATGCTTTTTTAGTAGCTTTTAATAGTACAAAAAAAGGATGAACAGAATTTCAGTTCATCCTTTTTGTATGTATGTTTTAATTTTTATTCAGCAGCTTTCAGACCCTTCTCCATGGCATCCTTAGCATACTTGTTGTCTGGATCCAATTTCAAGAGTTTCTCCCAATATGGCTTAGCGAGATTGAAGTCCTGCTTGTCATAGTTGTAGATGAAGCCCATGTACTGATAAGCCTGCTTCAGGTAGCCAATCTCGTCAGCATCACACTGCTTAGCCTCAAGTTCTGTAATTACTTCCTGGTAAGCTGGAATAGCTTTGTCGTCCAACTCATTCTGGAAAGCAGTATTACCCTCCTGCAACTTAGCAAATGCCTTCAGTGTAGGATACTTCTCTGCTAACTTAGCATACACGCCGATAGCCTTGTCGATATTTTCAACCTTCTTGGCAGCATCCTTGTTTTCTGCAGCTTTCTTAGCCTTGTTGATATAAATCTCAGCAAGCTTCATGAAGTCTGTTGGAGCAGCATCAGGATTCTTGTCCATGTATTGCTGGTTGTATTCCAAAGCCTTGTCCTCATCGCCCATTTCCTTGTATGCCTCAGAGATATACAATAATGGTTTTGGATCTTCAGCCTTCATCTCCAAAGCCTTCTGGTATTGAGCGATAGCTTCGTTGTATTGCTTGTTACCAGCCAATGCCAAACCATAGTAGCTGATGATGCTTGAATTCTTCTTGATAGAGTCGGTATTCATAACGATGTTTGAGTGCTCAAGAGCAACATCATACTTTCTCAAATCAACAGCAGCGCGCATAGCCAAAACCTGCATGGCAGCATCCTTAGGGAATTTCTGAATACCAGCCTGGCAGAGGTTCAAACTTTCCTCTTTCTTATCGAGGATATATGCTGTGAATGCATACTCATAGTAGAGGTACTCTTCCAATGTAGATGGCTTTGCCTTAGAGAAATAGTCGTATGCCTTCTCGTAGTTACCTGCGCTGAAGAAATTGTGACCAGCTTCTGCCTCAATAGGGTAGTCTGGGTTGATTTCTCTCAGTTTGTTCAAAGCTTCTGCACTGGCAGCTGGGTCAATCTTACGATATACATTAGAATAGCTAATGTATCCCTGAGGATTTTTAGGATCCATTGTCATACACTGGTTGTACCAGGTAGCAGCTTCACCACCGTTATCCTGCATAGCGTAGATATCACCCTTCAAGATATATGCATCACCATAGTTCTTGAATTTTGCAATGACTGCGTCAGCAACCAAGTTAGCCTTATCATAGTCCTTGTGCATAGCAAGGATATTACCCAATGCGATCAATGCCTTAGGATCTTTCTTGAACTCTTTCTGATACTCTTTAATCTCCTTTTCAAATTCTTTAGTAGCAGAGTTACCAGACTTCAATGTTGTCTCGATAGGCTTCAGCATGTCCTTGTAATTAACCTCCTGAGCCATTGCTGGAGCTGATAATCCCATTATCAGTGCTCCTGCTATTAAATATTTAATTGCTTTCATAATTCTAAACTTTAATTCTGTCCTTATTTTATGTAGTTGACGTTTACCTGTCGCTTTCGTTTATTCAATCTTATTTATTTTAACGCCTCTACACTATTTTTAGTTTTTTATGTTTACTTTCTTATAGGTGATATCTCCTCTATAAGGCAGTAATCCTGTTTTGAATACTATGAGTTGTCCACGAGGGTTGGTTATATAATTGGCGAAGCTCCATGGCAAAGCCTTATGAGGATCGACAACTATAGCATATAGTGTTCTAACGAATGGATATCTTCCATCGAGCAAGTATGCCTGATAAGGTTGCCAACTGTTGCTTGGTGTGGCTTTATCCTTTACAGAAACTCGCATTACATGAATATTCTTTTTGAATGTGGTGTTTGTAGAATCTCTTCTGTCGTTCAACCAGTTAGATCCAATAACACCGATAGCATTTGGATTTTTATCAACAAAATCAATGACCTGCTTACTGGTTTGAGCAGCCTTGATTTTAGCACCAAATTTTTCTCCATGGAGAACAGAGTCAACAACATAGTTGGTAGTAGCACTACGAGTATTATCGAAAACTACTTCTATGTCTCCTCTCTTGGAACCAGGGACTACGTCACTCCATTTGTTGGCCTTACCAGTCAATATGCGCTTAATGTCATTTACGGTAATACAAGTATCATTATTGTTCTTGTTTACAATAAATGCCAAACCATCATATCCGATAGGGAAGACAGAAGGAATAACATTACTTTTAGATTTGAGATAAGCGATTTCACTATCTTTCAGCGCTCTTGTAGTGAATAAGAGAGTGGTCTTGAAATCCTTTATCATTTGGAGTCCTGTAACCTCATCAGAATAGAGGGGTTTAAGGTGAGCCTTAGGATATTCAAACTCAAACTGGCTTCTTTCTTCTTCGATGATAGGACTTAAACTTTCGTCAGCTACAAACTGGATTGTACCTGAAGTTGGTGTATCTGTTCTGCCATCTTTGGCTTTCTTCTGGCCACAAGAGCCGAAGAAAGCCAAAGACAACATAATAGTTAATCCTATAAAAATATAAGATGTTTTTTTCATATTCAAATTTACTGCAAATGTATTACTGCAATCTAAATACAACAGGTACGGTATATTTTACACGTACGGCAGAACCGTTCTGCTTACCTGGTTTCCATTTAGGCATTGCCTTAATAACTCGCTGAGCCTCACGGTCGAGTGAAGGGTCAACAGAACGCATAACCTTCACATCTGTGATAGAACCGTCTCTTTCAACGACGAAACCAACGATAACACGACCCTGTACGCCGTTTTCCTGAGCTACAACTGGGTATTTGATGTTGCTGTTGAGGAAGGCCATCAAGGCACCCTGACCACCAGGGAATGAAGGCATCTCCTCTACAACGTCGAAGACCTTGTTAGAAACCTCAGGCTTTGGTGCTGGTGGTGGAGGTGGAGGTGCGACTGCAATATCATTTCTTACAGCTTCAACTGTACGGTCCTTCACACCTTCCTTGTTTTCAGTACCGACTGCAACTTTGTCATCCAGTTTATCCATCTGCTTAACCTGGTTTTCCTCTTTTACGAGTTCATCCTTCTTGATGACAGGTGCAGTAAACTTCTGAGTTTCGCGAGCCACAGGTATCTCCTTCTTAGGTTCAATCTTTGGCTTCACTGGCTCCTTCTTCTTTTCTTCCTTCTTAGCCTGCTGCTGGAGTTTAGCCAACTCCATAGCTTCCATATATGCTTGCTGCTCTTCAGCCTGTTTCTGTTCAATAACTTTCCAAGCTAAAAAACCACCCACGAGAGCTGCAGCAATGACCAAGATAAGCAGAGCCTTGATGTTTCGGCCAGAAGTACCCTTACGGAGCTGGTATGCACCATACTCCTTGTTCTTTCCGGCGAAAACCATATCGACCCATTTAGGATCGTAAAGATCAATTTTTGCCATTTCTTTCTTGTTTTAATTGTTAGTACACATCTTACATCTTAACGTTTCTAGACTTGAGAAGCTTCTCATCGTCTCCGTTAATCTTATCGATGACATACGTACCAATGTTCAAAATCTGCATTTCATCGAGTGCATCAACCATATTCTTATATGAAGCATTATCTGTAGGCTTGATGACGATAGTAAGAGTAGGAATCTTTCCATCCTTCAAGTTACCAGCCTTCAAATCGCTCAACTTCTTCTGATAGATGCTATCAGGATACTGCTTAGGATTCTTCTGACGATCCATGTTCAACTCCTTAACAGCGAGCGCAATTCTTTCTACTGGACGTGTACCATTCTCTGTAGCGTGCTCTCTCAAGACCTTACGGATACCCTGGCTTCCCCATGTAGTCTCCTTGATCCATGTAGGGTCATCGTACTTAGGAATACCAGCACCATAATAAATCTTGTTGTCTGCTGTTACGTAGAGTGTCACAGTCTCAGAAGCCTTAGCTTCGTTCTTCTGATCTTCTTGAGTATTCTCATCATTACTTGGCATAGTCAGCTCCATAGTCTGAGGTTTGCTCAAAGATGTACACAGCATGAAGAACGTGATAAGAAGCATGAGCATATCCACCATAGGCGTAAAGTCTACGCGGACATTCATTTTCTTTTGTTTGCTTTCTTTCTTTGCCATTTATTCGTCCCCCTGTTGTTTTAACTGTGTAATCATATAGTAATGACTCTCGTCCATATCCTGGAGTTCGTTCATCACTCTCTTAACGGTCTTGTAAGGTGTAGAAGCATCTGCCTTGAGGGCAATCTTGATGTCTTCGTTTACGTTACGAGCTGCGTCAACCCACTGCTGGAACTCGCTCATACCGCCCCTAATACTGTCGAGAGGAATACCTTTAGTCTGGAGATACTGTGGACGCTTAGAAGCGTTCATTGTCAGATAAGTACTCAAGTCGCCCATTGGTACGCCGAACATACCTTCGCTCTTGAATGTCTCAATCTGTTTTGGGTTCAATGACACGCCGAATGCACCTGTCATTGTGCTCAGTGTAGCTCCCAACTGATCAGTATTATCAATACTCATAAATACTTGGCCCTCGCCGGTAGGATTACCAGCTTTGTCCTTTTCAGGACTAACCAAGATGGTCAAGACACCGTTCTCTGGCACCTTAATCTCAGACACAGAACCTGGTGTATTTACCTTAACTGGCTCATTCTTTACGAAAGTAGAGGTGAGCATGAAGAAGGTAAGCAGCAGGGTCATAACGTCTGACATAGGCGTCATGTCGATCCAGATGTCACTCTTCTTAATTTTTACTTTACCCATAGCGATAAAATTTTAAAGGGTTAGCAAAAATTAAGCCTCTTCTGCGTGGTTAGCTTCGTATGTCTGAGCAATTGAGTAACCTACCTCGTCGAGTGCGTATGTCAACTTATCTACCTTGTTGGTGAATGTGTTGTAAGATACAACAGCACACCAAGATGTCAAAATACCGAATGCGGTGTTGATCAACGCCTCAGAAATACCTACAGAAAGTGCTGCTGAGTCAGCGCCACCACCTTCACCCATGGCCTGGAATGACTTGATCATACCGGTTACAGTACCGAGAAGACCGGTCAAAGTACCAAGTGTTACGATTGTAGCGATGATAGGCAAGTTCATTGTCAAAGTAGGCATCTCCAACTGTGTTGCCTCCTCGTGAGCCTGCTGAATCTTAGCTACCTTCTGTGCCTTCTTCAAAGAAGCATTAGCGCCAGACTCCATTGACTTGTAAGCGTTCAAAGAAGCCATAACAACGTTAGCTACAGTACCGCGCTGCTTGTTGCAGAGCTGCTCAGCCTTAGCGAAGTCGTTTGCGTTCAAAGCTGTCTTGATGTTTGCAACGAATTTAGGAAGTGCACCTGTACCAGTAGCGGTCTTAAGAGCCAACCAACGCTCGATTGTCATTGCCAACACAGTGAGCAACAAAGTGTGGATAACAGGTACGATAACACCACCTTTGTAGATTGTACCCCAAATGTCTGCTGGGTGATCCTGTACACCTGGATCCTGGAAGTGCATGTCGTTTCCGAACCATGTGAAGAACAATGTGAATGCGATGATAGCACATACCACGATGATCCAGAATGCGCCTCTTACTCCCTGAAAGCCCTCAGACTTTTTAGCTGGGGCTGCTTGTTTTGTAGTTGCCATAATTTTACTTTTTAAATTATTAGTTAATAAATTTATTTATTGTTTCTTTTTTATATGTTTTTGTTACCTTTAGGTGTTGTTGACACTTTCAGGTTATCGTTTTTGGTCAATCCTTTGGCAAAGATAATAATTTAATAAGAACTACGAACCTAATTAAGAAGTTTTAACGAGATATTTTTTGTATTTGGTCAAAATATCTCGTTAATTTTTACTTTTTCTCGTCTTTTTATCCTTTTCTCGTCAAATTTTTACCCTTAAAGCATTCCGATATAAAAAGCCTCTTTTGGGGAGGCTCTTTTTACTTGAGTTTGCTCAGGGCTTCTTTGATTCTGCGGATTGCTTCCTTGATGTTCTCATCGCTTGTCGCGTAGCTCATTCTGAAGCAGTCAGGATCACCGAAGGCATCACCACCTACTGTCGCAACATGTGCTTCCTCCAAGAGGTACATGGCGAAGTCTGTTGAGTTGTTGATGGTCTTGTCTCCATTGCTCTTGCCAAAGTAAGAGTTACATTTTGGGAAGAGATAGAAGGCTCCTTGAGGAATGTTGACTTCCAAACCAGGAACTTCCTTGGCGAGTTTGACAATCAGGTCTC
Organism: uncultured Prevotella sp.; assembly: GCA_900554835.1. Classification (GTDB taxonomy): domain Bacteria; phylum Bacteroidota; class Bacteroidia; order Bacteroidales; family Bacteroidaceae; genus Prevotella. The sequence continues at coordinate 8,074 of USJD01000045.1, forward strand.
TGCGGCGCTCAAATGCCTGACGCATTTCTTCTACTGCACTCTGGTCGAGTGTGTAGGCTGCTTCTGCTGCTTTCTGGCTAACAGAGCATGTACCGCTTGTATATTGTCCCTGCAATTTGTTGCAGCCCTTGATAATCCACTCTGGACCTGCCAGGAAACCGATTCTCCATCCTGTCATAGCGTATGCTTTTGACACACCGTTTGCGATGATGACCTGCTCCTTGAGACCTGGTTCCTGAGCAATGCTGTGATGCTTGCCGATGTAGTTGATGTGCTCGTAGATTTCATCTGCAAGTACGAATACATCTGGATGTTTTCTGAGGACATCAGCTAACGCTGCTAACTCTTCCTTGGAATAGACGCTACCTGTTGGGTTGCTTGGTGAGCAGAGGATGAGCATCTTGGTCTTAGGAGTGATTGCTGCCTCCAATTGCTCTGGAGTCATCTTAAAGTCCTGGTCGAAACCTGCGTTGACAATGACAGGTACACCGCCAGCCAACTTTGCCATCTGTGGGTAACTTACCCAATATGGTGCAGGGATAATCACTTCATCGCCTGGGTTGACAAGTGCGAGAATAACGTTGCAGATACCCTGCTTGCCACCTGTGCCTACGATAACCTCATTGACGGTATAGTCGAGTCCGTTCTCATTTTTGAGTTTGGCAACAATCGCTTTTCGCAAATCAGGATAGCCAGGAACTGGTGAATATCTGGAGAAGTTATCATCAATAGCTTTCTTTGCTGCCTCTTTGATATTCTCCGGAGTGTTGAAGTCTGGTTCTCCTACGCTCATGTTGATTACATCAATTCCTTGAGCTTTCATTTCACTACTCTTCTGTGACATCGCCAGCGTTGCTGAAGGTGCCAATCTGTTTAGACGATCAGATAATTGTGCCATAATTCAATTTATATTAATGTTTTGCCTGCAAAATTAATCATTTTATTTCTTTTAGAGAAGAAAAAGTGTCATTAATTCTGTTTTTGCAATGAAATAATAACATATTTTTTCTTTTTTCTCTCTTTTTAAAGGTGCAAGGTATGACCCATCCTGTCTCTTTTGGTCTTGAGATAGCGCTCGTTGTATTTGTTTGGTACAACTTCGATTGGTATATTTTCTACAATTTCCAGACCATAAGCTTCCAGTCCAACTCGTTTGACAGGATTGTTGGTGAGCAAACGCATCTTGTGAACTCCCAACTGGCGTAACATCTGTGCTCCGCATCCATAGTCGCGCTCATCTGGCTTGAAACCGAGATGTGTGTTGGCATCCACGGTGTCATAGCCTTCTTCCTGCAACTTGTATGCGGCTATCTTATTCATCAGACCGATGCCTCTGCCTTCCTGTTGCATGTATATGACTACACCTTTTCCTTCTTTTTCTATCATTTCCATTGCTCTGTGCAACTGCTGTCCGCAGTCGCAGCGCATGCTTCCCAAGATGTCGCCTGTAGCACATGAAGAATGAACACGTACCAGGATAGGTTCCTCTTCTTTCCATTCTCCCTTGATGAGAGCCATGTGCTCCAGTCCGTTGCTTGCCTGACGGAAAGGAATCAGTCGGAAATGACCATATTCTGTAGGCATGTCAACTTCTTCGCCCACTTCGATGAGTGATTCTTTCTTCAGTCGGTAGCTAATCATGTCTTTGATAGAGATGACCTTCAGTCCCCATTCCTTGGCAAATTCAAGGAGTTCTGGAAGGCGAGCCATCGTTCCGTCCTCGTTCATGATTTCCATGAGCGCACCTGCAGGGTAGAGACCTGCCATTCTGCAAAGGTCGATAGCTGCCTCGGTATGACCACTGCGACGGAGTACGCCATTGTCTTGTGCATAGAGAGGGTTGATGTGACCCGGACGTCCGAATGTCTGAGCAGTGGAGTTTGGATCAGCCAACGCCTTGATGGTTTCAGCTCTGTCGTGTGCAGAAACACCAGTGGTGCATCCTTCCAGTTTATCAATAGTTACCGTAAAAGGAGTGCCCAACATAGAGGTATTATCAGATACCTGGTGAGGAAGGTCCAATTCGTCACATCTGCTGATGGTGATAGGAGCGCAGAGTACGCCTCTTGCGTGTTTGAGCATGAAATTTACCTTCTCTGCATCTATCTTCTCTGCTGCAATGATGAGATCGCCTTCGTTCTCGCGGTCTTCATCATCTACAACAATTACGAATTTTCCTTCTTTGAAGTCTTTTACAGCATCTTCAATGTTGTTTAATCTTAAATCTGCCATTTTGATACTTTATTTTATAGTTACATTTTGATTATTGCGTGTTTGTATATCTTTTATTCTGTCGATGATATCGGTGTTGGTCTGAGAGATGATACGCAGGTCTCTGTACAGACGCATTCTGAATCTCCACATTCGCAGGTATAATACGATGCCGAGTGGTACGATGATAGCCGCAGCGATATTCAGCCATTTCCTTTCGAATGGTCTTGTATGTGCCTTGGTGGCCAGAATCGGATATTTGTTCAAATCGTGAAGGATGAACTTGTTCTTTGTATTTGTCAGGTCTTCTATCACGTTTTCCAACTCCTCGCTGATGCGTTCTATCTCGTGGTCAGGCTGATATCTGAAGAATACATTGATGAAATTAGGCAGTCTTTTGAGGTGCTGCACCTTATTATATATATATATATCTTCTGTAATCTTCTCCAGTTTTTCAGCATCTGCCGTGTAATCCGGGTTGTTGATGATAACTTCCTTGCCGAAAATGTGGCGTTTCAGTCGGATGCCTAACAGTTTTGCAAAGAATTCCTTATAGGCATCGATGTTGAACACGGCAGAATCGTTGGTGGCTTTCCAGGTGACGAAGATGGCCAATGGAATCATGACCGCTGATGCCAATCCTTTACCAAACCAGATGGCCCACATACCGCTTCTTGCCATTCGGTATCCGGAATTATCCAGGATGAAGTAGATGATGAAGATCAGTACGGATATCACAACAGGGAAACCGAGTCCTCCTTTTCGGATGATGGCACCGAGTGGCGCACCGATGAAGAAGAATATCAGGCACGACAGGGCAAGCATAAACTTGCTGATGGCCTCGATTTTGTGTAATCTGATAATCTGATCTGCATCACCTGTCATCATGCTCTTGAAATCCAGGTCGCCCGATTCTTGACGGATATCCGATAAAGCCCTGTTGATAACCTGGACCTTTTGATCTTGCGGGAGTCTGTTGAATAAGGTATCTATCTCATATCCCTTTGCTTCTGCCTTCTTGATGGCTTTGGCTGAGTCTGCTTTGCTGACAGATGGGATTCGGTAATATCTGACAGATGCATCTGCCAGATAGCTTTTTCCTACAGAGTCATATCTTGCATTCAGCGAGTCGATGGTATGATAGATCTGTTCCAAACTTTTGCCCTTGGCGTTATTGGATAGCGATGCAGCGTCTGTCATGTTGAAATCAGCATCGAAGTCCAGAACAATTCTTTTGCTGATAAACGACTCTCTTCTGTATGGAACTGAGGCACTGTTTGCCATTTCGCTGCTTTGCATGTTCTCAAACCATTCGCCGCTCCAGAGGGTGAGCAGAAGGTGCTTCTTTTCGGCAGTACTCTGGAGCATGGCTGAGTCGGCAAGAATGATGGCAGCATCTTCATAGCTGTCTGTCATTCGGTAGATCATTACTCCGTAGAGCTTACCTGTTTTGATATCTTTCTTCTGCACGTACAGGTTGCAGTTAGGAATACCATCATAGAAAATACCTTCCGGGATTTCCAGTTCCGGACTCTTCTGTTTCATGGAGATGAGGAGCTGGGTAAGTTTCATGTTGGAACTTGGACCAATGTTGTTTTGGAAGTAGAAGGAACCAAACATGATGATGATGGTGATGATAATCAGAGACCGGAAGGATTGCATCAGGGAAATACCCGCAGCTTTGATAGCTGTGAGCTCTGAACTTTCACCGAGATTACCAAACGTAATCAGTGAGGAAAGAAGAATAGCAAGTGGTAATGCTTGGGGAACAAGCATTAATCCCATGTACCAAAAGAATTGAGCCATCACTTCCATGGTCAGTCCTTTTCCGATAAGTTCGTCAATGTATCTCCATAAGAACTGCATCATCAGCACAAACTGGCAGATGAAAAATGTTCCTATGAAGAGTAAGCCAAACTGTTTGGCGATAAATATGTCTAATTTCTTAATTCGAAGCATCTTATTTATGTCTATTGAACAAGCAAGTACAGTCCGCTTATTCATTTTCAGTCTGCAAAGGTAACACAAAAAAATAGAATATCCTTCATTTTTGCAGTTTTTATATATTTATTAAGGTGTAAAAAAGGGAGAATAAAGGAGAAAAACAAAAAAATGCACTTTTTTCGAAAAAAAATGCAGAAAAATTTGTTCAATTCAAAATAATGTATTACCTTTGCACCCGCAATCGAGAAAACGATTTGCTGTGATGGCGGGATAGCTCAGCTGGTTAGAGCGTCGGATTCATAATCCGGAGGTCGTGGGTTCGGGTCCCACCCCCGCTACAAAAGGAACACTAACTGAGAGGTTAGTGTTTTTTTATGCTCCAAACTTTCCTGTTTTTATCCACAAGGTTTGATAAAGTTATCCACATCTTTATTCTTATTGTTGATAACTTGTGTATATTCTTGAATATCAGTTACTTCTATTGATACTTTCATGTGTTGATATCTTTTGTGGAGTAATGACACATCCTCCTAATAGTAAGATTTATTAAAAAATGAGTATTCTTGTTTGAAGTTTCGAAAAATATTCGTATTTTTGTCACGTTTTTATGTTCCTGCTTTTATAAAATGCCTATTGAGGGCAAACGGGCAATATGATTATTTTAATTTTCGTAGTATATGAAGCGTTTAAATTCCAGACTTTCTCATCTTATAATATTCGTATTATTCGGAATCGTTGGAGCTTTACTCACAGTAGGTTGTGTGAAGCATCCAAAGAAATTTGTGATTGGAGTATCCCAATGCTCCGAGGATATCTGGCGCGATAAACTCAACGATGAATTGAAGATGGGAGAATACCTCAATGATTCGATTATTGTGAAACTTGCTTCTTCGAATGATGATAACGTCATGCAGAACAAGCAGGTCAATCAGTTTGTGGATGAGGGAGTTGATTTGCTGATTATTTCTCCTAATCAGTTGAGTGCCATTTCTAAGGCTGTGGAGCGTGCATACGACAAGGGAATCCCTGTGATTTTGTATGATCGTATGTCGAATACCCAGAAATATACGGCTTTCATTGGTTGCGACAATTATAAGATAGGTCATTCCATGGGACAATATATAGCCCAGCAGTTGCAGGGTAAGGGACGTGTTGTTGAGATTCGCGGATTGGAAGGATCATCACCTGCTTTGGAGCGTCATCGCGGTTTTATGGATGCCATTCATTCTTATCCGGATATTCAGGTCGTTGCTTCTGAGGGAGGTGACTGGAAAGAGGAGAGTGGTATTCAGGCGATGAAGAAGATTCTGAAAGAAACGCAGGATTTTGACTATGTCTTTGCTCATAACGACCGTCTGGCTTGGGGTGCATACGTGGCTGCTCAGCAGATGGGCGTGAAGCGCAATTATAAATATACGGGCGTAGATGGTATGGCAACCGAGGGTGGTGGTCTGGAACTCGTGCGTGATGGGGTGTTTGATGCTTCCTATCTTTATCCTACCAAGGGCGATGAGGTTATTGCCTTGGCTATGAGGATATTAAATCATCAACCTTACAAGAAGGATAATTATCTGAGCACTTCCATTATTACCAAGGCGAATGCTGATCTTACTTTGATGGAGGCCAGGGATGCTGAGCGTCAAGCTCGTAATCTGAAGACCTTGCATAAGCAGGTGGATCAGTATCTTGCTGATTATAATTCTCAGAAAGTCATGCTGATAGGCTTATGCCTCTTCCTTTTAGTATGTGTTGCAGCCGCTGCATTGGTATTCAGAGGGTATGTCGTGAAAGTTAGGCTGAATGAGAAATTGGCAAATACCAATGGTGAATTGAAACGTGTAAATGTTGAACTGGAACAGAAAAATGAAGAGTTGAAGCGCCTGAATGATGAGGTTATGGAATTAACTAATTCCCGTTTGACATTCTTTACTAACATCAGTCACGAACTTCGCACGCCGCTTACCCTGATAGCTGATCCTGTGGAGATGCTATTGGAGGATCAAAGTGTCAAGGGCAAAGCACGGGATCTGTTGAAGATGGTGCAGCGTAATGCCTTGGCACTTCAGCAGTTGGTAGGAAGCATTCTTGATTTTCGCAAGATTCAGAATGGTAAGATGGATTTGCAGCTGTATCGTTTTGACATTGCAAAGGCAATAATACTCTGGACAAGCGATTTCCAACTTACGGCTGAACGCAAGCATATCAAACTCCATCTGGATGTTGATGGATTTAAAGGTCATGGAGAGATTGTGGCTGATAAGGAAAAGATAGCCCGTATCGTATTCAATCTTTTGAGTAATGCCTTGAAATACACTCCTGCTGGAGGCGATATTTTTGTATCTTTAAAAACAGCAGATAATGATTTCCTCCGTATTGATGTGCGTGATACGGGCAAGGGAATTTCTCATGAAGAAGCAGAAAAGGTGTTTGAACGTTTCTTCCAAGCCAAAGGCGCTGCCAGTGGAACGGGTATAGGATTGGCACTTGTCAAGTCGTTCGTGGAGTTGCATCATGGTAGGGCTTGGGTGGAGAGTGAAACCGATAAGGGTAGCGATTTTATCGTTGTAATTCCTTGTAAGCAGATGGCTGATCCTCAAGTTATCCACAATGATGATGAAACTGTGGATAACTCTGAAAGCAGTTCATTATCAGCAGGTAAGGAGATGATAAATGAATCTGATCTGCAGTATATCGACGATGGAAATAAACAGAGTGGAAAACTCCAGAAGTTGTTGGATGAACAAGGAAACAAGCCTTCAATATTGGTGATTGATGACAATAATGATATCCGTCAATATCTACGCACGCTTTTGCAGGATGATTTTTATGTCTTTGAGGCTTCCGATGGCAAGGAAGGTTTGGAGGTAGCCCTGAAGGAAGTTCCAGATCTGGTCATCTGTGATGTCATGATGCCAGTGATGAATGGTTTGGAATTCACAGAGCAGTTGAAGACTCAGTCCATCACTTCTCATATTCCTGTCATTATGCTCACGGCCAAAAATCTGGATGAGCATCGTGCCGAAGGTTATGAGCATGGTGCTGATTCCTACATTACCAAACCTTTCCATAGTAAGGTTCTTTTGTCTCGTATAGAAAACCTTCTCAAGCAGCGTAGGTTACTGAAGATTCACTTTGAGAATCTTTTCAATCAGACTTCTCAATCTGCAGAGCAGGAAATTGCCATGAGCCAGTTGGAAGATAGAGACAAGCAGTTCCTTCATCAGCTTCATGCCATTATCCAGAAGAATCTTTCGGATAGTGAGTTTGGAGTAGAGGATGTTGGCAAAGAAATAGGGTTGAGTCGTGTTCAACTCTATCGTAAGGTGAAAGCGATGACGGGTTCCTCTGTAGTTGATTTACTTCGCAAGGCTCGTCTTGCCAAGGCAAAACGGTTGCTTGAAAGCCGCAGCATGAGCGTCTCTGAGGTTGCCTATGAAGTAGGTTTTTCTGCACCTTCTTATTTTACGAAGTGCTTTAAGGAAGAATATGGTATGTTGCCAGGAGAAGTAGGGAATAAGTAAAGTCTTTATTCCCATTCCTCAAATTCTATTTCCAGTTCCCTGTATGCTGGTCCTTGGCTACTGTTTTCCCTGTCCTCTTTCTTTGCTTCTTCAGAAGTGGCATTGCTTACAGACAAGCCGAGGAGGCGGATAGGGCGGCTGGCGGAGTAATCCACTTGTTGGAGCAATCGCTTGGCAAGAGGGAGTATTTCTCCTTTTTTCTTCAGGATTTTCTCTTGTGAAATGCTGCGGGTAATCTGGGTGAAGTCTGAAAACTTCACCTTTAAGGTTAATGTCCTACCCTCAAATCCACTCTTGGCAATTCGTTCCTGGAGTTCAAGTACCGAATGATAGAGTTCTATGATGACTGCCGTTTTTTTATAGATATCTTCCAGAAAAGTCTGTTCGCATCCCACAGACTTCCTCACTCTGCTTGTGATGACAGGTCTGTTGTCAATCCCACGGGCAAAGTCATAGAAAATGTGTCCTGCTTTTCCGAATACTTCAGCCAAATGTTCTTTAGATACTTTTCTCAAGTCACCTCCGTTGAAAATACCCATAAAGTGCATCTTCTGTAGCGTCTTTTTGCCTACGCCCCAAAAGTCTTCAACGGGTAATTGTGCGATGAAATCGAGTGCTTTGTCGGGATGGATGGTACAGATGCCATCTGGTTTGCGATAGTCTGAAGCCACTTTGGCGAGAAACTTACAGTAACTGATGCCTGCCGAGGCGGTAAGCCCGGTCGTCTCCTTGATACGAGCTTTGATTTCCTTAGCAATATCCACTGCCAGTTCTATCCCTTTCTTATTCTGCGTTACATCAAGAAAGGCTTCATCGATGGAGATGGGTTCGATGAGATCGGTATATTCCTGGAATATCTGATGTACCTGATGGGATATTTCTGCGTAATAATCATGCCTGCAAGGAACGATGATGAGATTTGGACAACGCTGCTTGGCCTGAGCGATGGACTGTGCAGAATGCACGCCCCATTTTCTTGCCTCATAACTGGCGGTAGAAACCACACCACGAGGACCATCGAAGCCAACCGCCACCGGTTTGCCTCGAAGTTCAGGATTGTCTCTTTGCTCTATAGCAGCGAAGAAGGCATCCATGTCGATATGTATGATCTTGCGTTCTTCCATCGTCTTGTTGTAACCCGACTCATTTCAATCTGATGCAAAGATACTGTTTTATTCTTTTTTGAAACAAATCTTTTAGAAAATTTTGCTTATTAGATGCTTCTGGTGCTTCTTTTGCTGATAAAAAACGTTCATTGGCTATTAATTTTGTTACCATGAACGAAAAATCATATCAGATGAAAGGATATTTTAATTATGTGTTCAGACCTTTATATAATTTTGCAGCAGAAATCAAAACAATAACGCTAACAATTAAAACAGTAAGGTTATGAACACCTATTCTATGAGAAAGTCTGCAGCCATGGTGCTTGCCCTTTCATTACTTCATGTCTCTTCAGTTTTAGCACAAGACGACAACGCCAACTCTAAGGAGGAGGGTAATCGTAATGTAATGTTGAATGCAGCCAGTGCGAATGGTCCTCGTGAGATTCAGATTGGTCTTCCATCAGCCGATGTCAATGTGTTGGAAAATGGTTTGCCTGTTACTTATGCAACCAATCCTCACTCCGTGAATACAATCTGGCGTGGCGATGCAAGTTTGAGTCATCAGGGCTTGCTCAAGATTGCTGAGACAGCCATTACTACTGGTAATATTGGTTATGCCGTAAATTCTTTCACCCAGAAGGGTCAGAAAGGTTTCAATGGTACGCTGAATTATAAGAGCAATCACTTCGGATTGCAGGAATTCTCCTTGAATCTGAATGGTGATTTGGGTAAAGACTGGTACTATAGCTTTAATATGTATCAGGATTTCGACCCGGGAACATTCAAGATTAAGTCAACTCCTTATCAGGACCGCACTCAGATCTACAAGGCACTCCTTACCAAGATTTACAATAATAATCGCGGTGAGTTCACAGCCATGTATAAGTACGCAAACAGTCACAATGTATATAACTACGCTACCCAGAGTGCTCCGTTCATCTATGTGGGCGATGGCAGCGTAAAGGAATATGGAAAGTTCAAACTCGGAACTACTTCTTATCTTCCTATCGATAACGAGATGACCTATCGCAATATGCGAACAGGCGAATTGGAGCAGACTACACTCTATGATGCCTGCTTGAACAAGGCGAGCGAGGTGACTTTGATGAACAACTATCGTTTTGACAACGGGTTGAACTGGAAGGCTACTTTGAAATACGATCACTCACGCGGTGCGATGGTTTATCAGACTCCGATGTCTATCATCGATTTGAAGAGTGCAAGTCAGGGAACATATAATTATAAGTATCGTGATATTAATGGTCAGGAAAAGGCTTACGATGGACAGTATGTTCAGACCCGTATGTCTTGTTTGAATGCTGGTAAGATAGATGAGGTACTCTTTACCTCTGAACTCTCCAAGAAATTCAGAACGTCCACTTTCCGCCTCGGTGTGAATGAGTGGTTCTATCATATTGATTATTGCTCAAATACAACCATGTATGATCAGAGTGTTCCTGCTGATGGAAGCTATGCTTTGCGTGTTTGGGATGCCAACCAGCGCGACAGCTACTTCTACGATTTCAACAAGAACGCTTCTGAGTATTACAAGGGAAGCGAAAACAAGCTGGCTCTCTACTTCACTCACGATTGGGATGTCACCAACAAGTTGAACCTCTACTATGGTGCCCGTCTGGAGTGGCAGAAATTGAAGGGTGAAAACGCTGCAGTGAAGAATGCCAAGGGTGATTACGTAGGTCGTTTTGCAGATTACTATCTTGGTGCTCAGGCTGCTGATGGAACCAAGATTGCTCCGGCAGACTTGAGTTACAACTGGATCAACTACGATTTCTCTGTGGCAGCAACTTATAAGTTGACCGATAACTTCGGCTTCACTGGCGATTTCACTTACATCGTTCAGCATCCTAAGTTTGAGACATTCGCTCCAGCTACATTGCCAAACGTAGATAAGATTTCTGTGCCACTCGGTCGTGCAGGTATTTACTACAACAACTCATGGTTGAGTCTGACATCATTGTTCTCTTACATCTCAAAGACCAACAACAACTCAACATTGAACCTGCAGCATGGCAGTGAGATCAAGGCAGCTCCAATGGCTTACGATATCCAGACATGGGGATGGACAACCGACGCTGTGGCTCATCCATTCAAGGGATTCGATTTCCACTTCCTCTTCACATATCAGAAGCCAACTTACAAGAAGTATGAAACCAGCATCACCTTCAACGATGGCTATGTTGGCAACATCAATGCCACCGGCAATATCGTAGCAGAGATTCCTCAGATTCTCATCGAGTTGGACCCAAGCTACATGATTACCAAGGACATCAAGCTCTGGACCAGCTTCCGTTACTTCAGTAAGACCTACGCCAACATCAATGAGGCATATTACTTCAATGGTCACTGGGAGACTTTCGGAGGTTTGAACTGGCAGGCAACCAAGCGCTTGGCTCTCGGCTGCACCGTAGTCAACTTCCTCAACCAGACTGGTGCCAAGGGTAGTATCGCAGGTGCCGAGCTGATTACCAAGGATGAGGCTAAGGGAATCAAGAATCAGATTATGACGGGTAGCTATCTCCGTCCATTCACCATAGAGTTTACAGCTTCTTTGAAGTTTTAATCGCTCTAAATCTTCAACACACCATCGACAGCCTCTATATATATAATAAGGTATAGGGCTGTCGATTACACAAGAAAAAGGTAAAATCTGCGTTTTTAGAATAACAACTTAAGAATAATAACAACAACTTAATTTAACAATCATAACACAATGAAAACGAACAATATACTGAAGGCTGCCTGCCTCATGATGATGGCATCAGCTACAACTTCTGCTTTTGCACAGAAGATGAATATCGAACATAAGGGTGATACAACTATCATCAAGGTAGAGAATCCTACTAAATATCTTCTTCTTCCTATCCAGGAAGAGAAGGATGAGGCTCAGGTTTTGCTCGATACAGGTTCTAAGGATGATACCTGGATGGACGTTCGCCTGGCTCAGAATGGTTCTGATTACTTCGTGCCATTTGCCTTGGGCAAGGGTAAGAACGCTACCGTCAAAATCCTCGGTTTGAAGAAAGATGCCTTGGCACTCAGCTTGCTCAAGCTCAGCAATACATTCGATACAACCAACACCGATTACTATCGCCCATCTTATCACTTCACTCCGCTCTACGGTTGGATGAACGACCCTAACGGTATGGTGTATAAGGATGGTGAGTATCATCTCTACTTCCAGTATAACCCATACGGAAGCAAGTGGGGCAACATGCATTGGGGCCATGCCGTAAGCAAGGACCTCGTTCATTGGGAGAATCTCGACCCAGCCATCGCCCGCGATCCAGTAGGTCATATCTTCTCAGGTAGTTCTGTGGTAGATAAGAAGAATACTGCCGGTTTTGGCAAGGATGCCATCATCGCCATCTATACCAACAACAGCGTGAACCACGATGAGGTGCAGTGCATCGCCTACAGCAACGACAATGGCCGTACCTTCACCAAGTACGAGGGCAACCCAGTGTTGACTCCATTCGATGGCTTGAAGGACTTCCGCGACCCTAAGGTGTTCTGGTATGAGAAGGGAAAGTGCTGGTATATGATTGTTTCTGCCGATAAGGAGACCCGTTTCTATAAGTCAAAGAACTTGAAGAAGTGGACTTATGTAAGCGCTTTCGGCAAGGGCTTGGGTCAGCAGCCATGTCAGTATGAGTGCCCAGACTTCTTCCAGTTGCCTGTAAATGGTGATAAGAAGAAGATGAAGTGGGTGATGACAATGAATATCAACCCTGGTTGCTGGTTTGGTGGCAGCGCTACCGAGTATTTCGTAGGCGATTTCGATGGCAAGAACTTCACTTGTCCTGATGCCCACGATGTGAAGTGGCTCGATTGGGGTAAGGATCATTACGCCACCGTTACCTTCTCTAACACAGGCGACCGAGTATTGGGAATCACCTGGATGAGCAACTGGCAGTATGCCAACCTCACTCCGTTCAAGCAGAATCGTGGTGCCAACGGTTTGCCAAGAGAGTTGAAACTCTACGAGAAGAATGGCAAGTACTATATTTCAGAGGATGTAGCTCCTGAGGTATATGCCTTGAGAAAGAATACCAAGGATTTGGCTGATGCTTCTGTTGCCGATGCCAAGGATCTGAAGGGTGTTGCAGCCAATATGAATGGTGCTTTCGAAATCGAAGCCGATGTAACTCCAGATGCCAACGGCATTGCCGGTATTGAGATTTCAAACAACAAGCGTGAGCGCACCATGATCTACTTCGATATGAAGCAGGGCAAGGTTGTGATGGATAGAACCGAGAGTGGTTTGACCGATTTCGGCAAGCAGGCAGTTCCTCACGATATCGAGTTGGCTTGGGACAAGCAGCGTGCTGCAGAAGGCAAGGAGCCTGCCCGCATTGCCAATTCCATCAACTACAAGAACGATTTCGCTCTGGCTACCTGGGCTCCGTTGAGTCTTTGCGAGGATGGCAAGAAGACCTATCATGTTGATATCTTCGTAGATAAGTCATCTGTAGAACTCTTCGTAGATGGCGGTCGCATCGCCATGACCAACCTCGTATTCCCTGTAGCTCCATACGAGAATGTGAAGCTTTACACCCAGGGTGGCAAGGCTGAATTCAAGAACCTGAAGGTTCACAAGCTTGGTTTGTAATCACGTAAAAATCGTGTGTTTCGGATAAAATATAATAAAAGCCGCAGTTTGTAAACGCAAACTGTGGCTTTTTCGTTTTTTTATGCTATCTTTGCACACAGATAAGTTTTTTAAAGATAGATCATGATGGAACAGCAAGTAAAACGAGTACCTTATGGTGTAGCTGATTTTGCCCAAGTGATAGAGCAGAATCAGTATTATGTGGATAAGACGATGTTTATCCCGGAACTGGAGAATCAACCTCGCAATCTTTTCCTCAACCGCCCTCGTCGTTTTGGTAAGAGCATATTCTTGAGTATGCTCTATTATTACTATGACTGTGCGCAGAGCCATAAGTTCCAGAGTCTTTTTGGAAATCTGTGGATAGGACAGCATCCTACTCCTTTGCAGGGAAAGTATCAGGTGCTGTTCCTCGATTTCTCCCAGATTACGGGTAATATCGATAAGCTTGAGACGAAGTTTAATTCTTATCTCAGCATCAACCTCGATGCTTTTGTCCGTCAATACTCAGAATATTATCAGGCAGAGATGGAAGAAATCCTGGCGCAGGAAGATTTCGAGGAAAAGATGGAACTGATATTCAAGGCTGCCAAGGCGCACCAGTATCATCTGTATCTCATCATCGATGAGTATGACAATTTCACGAATGTCATTCTCAACGAACGTGGTGAGAAAGTATATCATGCAATAACCCATACCGACGGCTTTTATCGTGATGTCTTCAAGAAGTTCAAGGGTAATTTTGAGCGTATCTTCATGATGGGTGTGAGCCCTGTAACCCTGGATGATGTGACGAGTGGATTCAATATAGGTTGGAACATTTCTATCAAGCCGGAGTTTGATGAGATGCTGGGCTTCTCTACCACTGATGTGGTGGAGATGTTTACCTATTATAAG
>USJD01000046.1 GCA_900554835.1 uncultured Prevotella sp.
CTCGCCAGGCTCATAACCTGGAGGTCGCATGTTCGAGTCCTGCCGCCGCAACTAAATGATGGTAAGAAGTCTTCTTCTTACCATTTTTTTGTTTTTGTCACTATTGTTTTTCTTCATTGCCTATTAATTTTACCCCTGTGCAAAGATTTAACACTTATTTTTTGTATATGTCGAATAAAACTACTACTTTTGCACATTGATAAATTATTGTGCAACTAAAATCAATATGGAGGTATCTGATCATGTCAATATCCAAAACAAGACAGAAATTGGTAGATGTCGCTAGACAGCTTTTTGCCAAGAATGGTATTGCTAATACTACCATGAATGATATTGCTGTGGCTTCTGGTAAAGGACGTCGCACTCTTTATACATATTTCAGTAGAAAGGAAGATGTGTATTATGCTGTGATAGAGTCTGAATTGGAGCGCCTTTCTGATAAATTGGATGAGGTTGCTACAAGTAAAATCCGACCACAGGATAAGATTATCGAGTTGATTTATACGCATTTAAGTATGATTAAGGAAACTGTCGTGCGTAATGGAAACTTGAGAGCTGAATTCTTCCGTAATATATGGATGGTGGAAAAGGCAAGGAAAAACTTTGATGAAGATGAAATTGAACTTCTCAGACGAGTTTATGCCGAAGGTAAGGAAGAAGGAGAATTCGACATAGATAATGTTGATTTAGTGGCGGATATTACGCATTACTGTATCAAAGGATTGGAAGTTCCATTTATTTATGGCAGATTGGGACATGGATTGAATGTTGAGTCTAGTAGACCTTTGGTTGCCAAAGTTGTATATGGTGCTTTAGGAAAATCCGGTCTGAAACTTTAATTATTTCGAAAATCTTTTTATTATCTAATCTTATCTAAATAGATAAAGAAGTACTAATTCAATTAAAATATTTACAAAATGGGATTATTAACAGGTAAGACAGCCCTTGTAACAGGTGCTGCACGCGGCATTGGTAAAGCTGTCGCTATGAAATTTGCTTCTGAGGGTGCTAATATCGCCTTTACAGATCTTGTACTCAATGACGAAATGGCAGCTGGTTTGGAGGCTACCCGTAAAGAAATTGAAGCTCTTGGAGTAACTTGCCGTGCTTATGCAGGTAATGCTGCTGATTTTGAGGAGACACAGAAGACTGTTAAGCAGATTCATGCAGACTTTGGTTCTATTGATGTCCTCGTAAATAATGCAGGTATTACTAAGGATGGTTTGATGCTTCGTATGAGTGAGGCTCAGTGGGATGCAGTTTTGAATGTTAACTTGAAGTCTGCTTTCAATTTCATTCATGCTTGTTCTCCTATTATGCTTCGTCAGCGTGGTGGTTCTATCATCAATATGGCTTCTGTTGTAGGTGTACATGGTAATGCTGGTCAGTGTAACTATGCTGCTTCTAAAGCTGGTATGATTGCGCTTGCTAAGTCTATTGCTCAGGAGTTGGGTCCTAAGGGCGTACGTGCTAATGCCGTTGCTCCTGGTTTCATTGAGACTGCTATGACTGCACAGTTGCCAGAGGATATCCGTAAGGATTGGATGAACAAGATTCCTTTGCGTCGCGGTGGTCAGACTGAGGATATCGCTAACGTTTGCCTTTTCCTCGCTTCTGATATGTCTAGCTACGTAAGTGGTCAGGTTATCCAGATCGATGGTGGTATGAATATGTAATCTATCCTTTATTTAAAAAATAATGCAGGTAGTTTACGAAGACAACCATATTATAATAGTCTCCAAGAGAAGTGGTGAAATCGTTCAAGGTGATAAAACCGGTGATGAGCCTCTCTCGGAGACTGTGAAAAAATATATTAAGGACAAGTACCACAAACCAGGAAATGTTTTCCTGGGTGTGGTACATCGCCTTGATCGCCCAGTTGCTGGGCTTGTAGTTTTTGCCAAAACGTCTAAAGCTCTTTCGCGTTTGAACAATATGTTCCGTGATGGAGATGTGCATAAGACTTATTGGGCAATAACAAAGAATACGCCTAAGGAGCCAGAGGCGACTTTGACTCATTGGATAGTGAGAAATGAAAAGCAGAATAAAAGTTATGCTTATGATCATGAGGTGAAAAATTCCAAGAAAGCAATTCTAAAATACAAAGTAATTGGTCGTACAGACAATTATACATTACTGGAAGTGAACCTTATGACCGGCCGTCATCATCAGATAAGATGTCAACTTGCTAAAATGGGATGTCCTATCAAGGGAGATTTGAAATATGGTTCCCCGCGTAGCAATCCTGATGGAAGTATTTGTCTTTTATCTCATCATGTTGAATTCCTACATCCTGTTTCTAAGGAGTTGATATCAATTGAAGCTCCGTTGCCGGATGATAATCTATGGCGAGCGATAGCACCAATTTAGAAGTGTCTTTGTCATCTAAACCTTTATGCCTATGAAGAAGTATATCAAATGGAGTGTTTTCATTCTCTTTTCTCCAATACTCCTCATCATGATACTTGCTGTTATGCTTTATTTGCCACCCGTTCAGAATTGGGCAGTAAGGCATGTGGCAGCGTATGCTTCTGAATCTACGGGCATGGATGTTACTGTGGATCACGTAAAGCTGGTATTTCCTTTACGGCTTGGCGTGGAAGGTGTGCAGGTTCTGCAACCTATAGACTCTCTTAAAAATAGTACTAATCTTTCATTGCGTGGAAAAAAAGATACTATTGCTGACATTAGAAAAATGATAGTTGATGTTCAACTGATGCCTATTTTCCATAGTCAAGTGATGGTTGACCAGTTGGATTTCGATGGAATGAAAGTGAATACAGCCAATTTTATTCATGAGGCGCGTATCAGAGGTAATGTCGGAAAACTCAGTGTTCAGGCACATGGTATTGATTTAGCCAATGAGCATGTTTTAGTAGAGAATGCATTGCTCTCTGATGCTAAATTGGCTGTTGAACTAAGCGATACTGTACCTGCAGATACAGCCCCAAGTGAAAATTTTTGGAAAATCAATGTACAAAAACTGAAATTAAATAACACTAATCTTACGTTGCATATGCCTGGGGATACTCTTCAGGTAAGTGCTTATTTTGGAAAAGCGTTGGCTCAAGAAACGTATCTTGACCTTTTCAAAGGATTATATCAGGTTAAGAAGTTGGATTGGGAAAACGGATGGGTCTCTTATGACAATAATTTCGAAAAGCCCGTTTCTGGGATAGACTTCAATCATCTGGCTTTATCTGGGATGAATTTGAAGGCGGATTCGTTCTATTATTGTGATTCCAAAATAGATGTCAAAATTCGTGAGGCGCAATTTAAGGAAAAGAGCGGCTTAACTATATCGCAAATGAATGGTAGATTCGTGATGGATTCTACCAAATTAGCATTGCCGGATTTTTATCTGAAGACTCCTGTGTCACAGTTGAAGGCTACTGTGGATATGGATATGGATGCTTTTGCAGAGAGTAATCCAGGACATCTCACAGCATTGATTGATGGAAGTCTGGGTAAATCTGATTTGATGCTTTTTGCAGGCGATGCAATGCCTGAAAAGATGAAAAAGCTGTGGCCTTATTACCCTCTTAAGTTGAAAGGATCGGTAAAAGGAAACTTGCAGCAATTGGCTTTTGATGGGTTGAAGGCAGTCTTGCCTTCTGCCTTTGAAATCTCCTCCCATGGAACATTGGGCAGTTTGATGGATATGAATAAGTTGAAGGCTAATGTCAACTTAAATGCTCATACCTACAACTTAGGTTTCATTACAGCCATGTTGGAGCCTTCATTGATGAAAGAAATACGTGTTCCTAATGGCATTGGAATTAAGGGTAATATAAATGTTGATGGTCAACGGTATGCTACAAAGTTGGCTTTAACTGAAGGCAGAGGTAGTTTGAATGTAGATGCTTCTGTTATCGCAAAAACTAACTCTACTGGTGGAATAGATTTGGGACGTCTGTCTTACGATGCCAAAATTCAGGCCAAGAATGTTCTGGCGAAGCATTTCCTTCCCAAACAGGATTTGTATTCTTTTAGTGGTAATATAAAAGCCAAGGGAGTGGGTACTGATTTCTTGTTGCCTTCCACCTGTTTGGCTGCTAAGGCTCAAGTATCTTCTGTTCATTATGGGAAATATAAGATAAATAATGTACTGGCGATTGCTCATGTTGCACACGGAAAGGTGCATGCTGATGTGGATAGTAAAAATCAATTTCTTACTGGGTTGGTAAGCTTGGATGCACTGACTAATACGAAAAAGGTGCAGGCTACAATAAAAGCTGATGTACGACAGGCTGACCTTTATCTGTTGCAATTAGTAGAAAAACCGATGAAGGCAGCTTTGTGTGGCTACATGGATGTCAATACTGATTTGAAAGATTTTTATAATCTTCAAGCTTCTGTGGGTGATATTACTTTGCGTACAGCAGAAAAAGTGTATCGACCAGTGGATGTTCTGTTGGATGTGTTCACTCGTAAGGATACAACTCATGCCATTGTGGATTGTGGTGATTTTCATCTTAATATGGATGCTCATGGAGGGTACAAAAAACTGCTTGGACATATTGATGGATTGCAGCGAGAAATCTTTGATCAGATGAAGAATCGCAGGATAGACCAGATTCGTCTTCGCCAGAATTTTCCTTTGGGGCATATTTATCTTTCTTCAGGAAAAAATAATTTTATTTCCCGTTTCATCGAATATTGTGGATATCAGTTTAAAACTATAGAGATGGATCTGAATGCCTCTCCTGTTATGGGATTGAATGGATTTTTTCATGTTGATTCTATGGTGGTCCAAGGTGTTCAGTTGGATACGATACGTGCCCTTGTGCATACTGAGGGTGACACTATCCGCTATTCTGCAAGAATAGAAAATAATAAGAAAAATCCACAATATGTTTTCCGTGCATTGGTGGATGGTGAATTGCAGGAAAAAGGTTCGAATATTAAGGCAAAACTCTATGATGCCAATAATAAATTAGGTCTTGATGTAGGATTAGCGGCTTTGATGCAGGATAATGGAATCAAAGTCTCACTTACGGATACGCATCCGATTCTTGGCTATAAGAAGTTTAAGGCTAATGCAGATAACTATTTGATGCTCTCTGATGACCAGAGAGTATCGGCTAATCTGTTGTTGACAGCTTCTGGTGGTATGGGCGTGCGAGTCTATTCTAATGATGAAAATGAGGCAGCATTGCAGGATATTACAGTCAGTTTGAGTAAGTTCAATCTGGATAAGGTTCTGAGCGTCATTCCTTATATGCCTGATATTTCCGGTATCATGGATGGCGACTTCCACGTTATTCAGACAAAGGAAGAACTTTCTGTTTCTTCTAATCTGAAGATTGATGACCTTGTCTATGAGAAATGTCCGATGGGCGACGTAGGTTCTGAATTTGTCTATATGCCTAAGAGCGATGGTTCTCATTATGTAGATGGCATTCTGACTTATGAGGGTGAGGATGTTGCAACGGTTAAGGGTACCTATCAGTCTGAAGGAGCCGGATATCTTGATGCTACTGTAGGGCTTGATAAGATTCCGCTTCACTTTATCAATGGATTTGTTCCAGACCAGTTGTTAGGTTTGAAAGGATATGGGGAAGGTGAACTTGCTGTAAAGGGTGCTCTGAATAAACCGCATGTAGAAGGCGAGGTTTATCTGGATTCTGCATATCTGGTAAGCGAACCATATGGAATATCTATGCGTTTTGATGATGATCCTGTGCGTATTGTAGATAGCAAGTTACTCTTCGAAAACTTCATGATGTATGCAAACAATGAGAGTCCGCTAAATCTGCAAGGAAATTTGGATTTCTCTAATGTGGACAGAATGATGCTCGACTTACGTATGAGAGCTCAGAACTTCCTTTTGATAGATGCTAAGGAGAACCTACGCTCAGAAGCATTTGGTAAGGCTTATGTCAATTTCTTTGCAATGATGAAAGGTCCTTTGAGCAGCCTTCAGATGCGTGGAAAATTGGATGTGTTGGGAAATACAGATATGACTTATGTCTTACGTGAATCAGAACTGTCAACCGATTCTCAGTTGGATGAGTTGGTGAAGTTCACTGATTTTAAGAGTGGTAAGGAAGAGACTATTGTGCGTCCAGCCATTGAAGGATTTGATATGATGCTCAGTATGTCTATTGATGAATCTGCTCATATTCTGTGTGCTCTGAATGAAGAAAAGACGAACTATATAGATTTGATGGGTGGCGGTGACTTGCAAATGAAATATAACCCTGTCGATAATATTCAGTTGACTGGTAAATATACATTAAATAATGGAGCGATGAAGTACTCATTGCCAATTATTCCATTGAAAACCTTTACCATACAAGATGGCAGTTACCTTGAGTTTACGGGTGATCCTTTCAATCCGATTCTTAATATTACTGCGACAGAAAATATGAAATCTACTGTTAATGAGGGACAGGGAACAGGTCGCTCTGTGGATTTTGTGTGTGGTGTGAAGTTGACCCAGACATTGAGTAAGCCAGGTATTCAGTTTATCATTTCAGCTCCTAATGATATGACTATGCAGGATGAATTGAATACAATGAGTATTGAGGAACGAGGTAAGATTGCTGTTACGATGCTTGCATCTGGTATGTATCTTTCTGGTGGAAATACCAGTGATTTCTCTATGAACAGTGCCTTGAGCAGTTTCTTGAACTCGGAAATCAACAATATTGCAGGTTCTGCCATGCGATCATTGGGACTGGATCTTGGTATGAGCGTGGATAATTCTACAAATGCTTCCGGTGCTTTGCATACAGACTACAATTTCAAGTTTGCCAAACGTTTCTTCAATAATCGTTTGAGTTTCACCATAGGTGGAAAAGTTTCTTCTGGAGCAGAAATGGAGAATGCCGGAAATAACGATTCGTTCTTCAATAATGTAGAGCTGCAATATAGACTTAATGAAGGTGCTTCGCAGTATATCCGTGCTTTTTATAACAACAATACATATGATTGGTTGGAAGGCCTGATTGGCGAATATGGCGTTGGTTTTATGTGGCGCAGAAAGTTACAACACTTTAAGGATATATTCCGTTTCAAAACAGAGAAACAAGAGGAACTGGTTGAAAAAAATGCCAGACAAGATACGATTGTGAGAAAAAAGATGGAGGATAGTATTTCTGTAAAGCCTCGGTTCTTTGATCCGTTAGGAGAGAAGCAGTAATAAAATACCTCTTGGTTTTCTTTGATTAATGAATGATTATGAGAAAGAGTAAATTATACATTATTATATATGTGTTGGCATTGACAATGTCAATACCTTTTTTGCTGGCATGTTCTTCTACGAGTGCATTAAAAGAGGGACAGCAGCTTTTTACGGGATTGAAGCCTATTGAATATTCTAATTACGAAAAATCGGGCTATGCAGATACTACAATATTGGAAATGGAGAATGTGCTGGCTTCTGCTCCAAATGGTGCTCTTTTTGGAAGTAGTTATTATCGTACGCCTTTCCCCGTAAGATTATGGATATGGAATGCCTTTTCGCAGTCAGAAGGAGGTGTTGCAAAATGGATAACAAAGGCTTTTGGTTCTAAACCTAAGCTGATGTCGAATGTAAATCCTCAACTTCGTGTGCAGGTAGCAGAAAATCAGTTGGACAAGTATGGTTATTTTAATGGTAAAGTTACTTACGATGTTGTTACTGGCAACAATCCGAAAAAAGCCAAAGTTGCTTATCATGTAAATATGGGACATCTCTGGACGCTTGATACTGTAAAGTATCTTGGCTTTCCGAAGGAAGGTCAGCAACTGATAGATTCTACCCGAGACCAGGCTGTTATCCGCACAGGTTCGCCATTTAATGTCTCTCGGCTCGAACAGGAACGTCAGCGTATTACCAGGTTGTTCCGTAATAATGGTTATTATTTTTATAAAAATGGATATGCATCTTATCTGGCTGATACTTTAGGAACGCCGGGTAAGGCAGAAGTTCGTCTGATTATGGCCGACAGCATTGATACTATGGCTTTGCGCAAATGGTACATTGGTCATGTGAAATTCAATTTTAAAAGAAATTTTATGGAAGAATTGAAAGATTCTTTCGTAAGGGGCAAGCTGGAATTTTACTATAATGGACGAAAAATGCCGATACGTGCAGGAGTTGTTTTGAAAGACTTAAAGCTTTTCCCAAATCGCCTCTATAAGGTTGAAAATGAGGAGGCTGCTAAAAATCATTTGCAGTCAATGGGATTGTTTAGCTATACCAGTATTCAGTTTTCGCCACGTCTTTCTTCCAATGACGGGGTATTGATTAACGATTCCTGTGTATCCCTGTGTGATACTTTGGATGCGACTATTGACTTGGTTTTTGACAAACCTTATGATTTCTATATTGAGGCAAATGCTAAAGGAAAAACCACAGGACGTGTGGGACCGGAACTCGTGATAGGTTTGACTAAGAGAAATGCCTTCAGAGGTGGAGAAAAACTGGATATCAACTTGCATGGATCCTATGAATGGCAGACTATACAACAGGAAGGTGCAAAATCTACTCATATTAATTCTTATGAGTATGGATCGGATATTTCATTATCTTTCCCACGAATTATAACGCCATGGAATGCCTTTCGCACGATGGCTCAGAACGAGCGACGCTTCAAGGCGGGGCATTTTCCACGAAGATTTTATGGAACTCCGACAACAACCATTAAGACTTCTATGAATGTGCTTAATAGAGCTAGTTATTTCCGTCGTCATGTCGTGTCTGGCGAATTGACATATAACTGGTCCACTTCTTCGCAGCATCATCATTCATTCAGTCCTCTCGTGCTTTCCTACGAGTATATGAATGCTCGAACGGCTGCTTTTGATAGTGTACTTGCAAAGCATCCGTATCTTCAGATATCTATGCGTGATCAGTTTGTACCAAAGATGAGCTATACCTATACATATAATAGTCCGCTCAACTATCGTCATCCTATCACCTGGTCAACTACGGTGTGCGAAGCTGGTAATGTCTTGGCAACAGGTTATCTGATAGCAGGCAAAAAATGGAATGATAAGGACAAGCAGATGTTTAAAAATCCTTTTGCCCAATTTCTAAAATTGGAGACAGATTTCGTGAAATATTGGAAGTTGACGGAAAAATCAACGCTTGTTGGGCATTTGAATGCTGGTGTTGTCTGGAGTTATGGAAATACGGAAAAAGCTCCTTATTATGAGCAGTTTTATGTAGGTGGAGCCAATAGCATCCGAGCTTTCAATGTGAGAAGTATCGGTCCTGGTAAGTTTGTTCCTGTAGATAGTAAGTTTTCTTATATAGACCAGACGGGTGACATTAAGTTTGTTGCCAATCTGGAATATCGGCCAAGAATTTGGGGCGATCTGTATGGTGCAATATTTCTGGATATGGGTAATGTATGGAATATCCATGAAGAAGAGTATAGTGAAAATGGAAAGTTTTATGCCCGAAACTTTTTTAAGCAGATGGCCGTGGGTACGGGTGTTGGTGTCAGATATGACATGGGAATGTTTGTGATCCGTCTGGATTGGGGACTTGGATTGCATCTTCCTTACGAAACAGGCAAGAACGGATTTTATAATATTCAGCGATTCAAAGATTCTCATAGTTTCCATTTTGCCGTGGGCTATCCTTTCTAGGAATGCCGGATTTTAGAAATACCAGAATAAGTTTCTGTAGATATCGACAAAAGTTTCTATAAATGTCGAAAATTATTTTTGAACTTCCAATTTAGGAATGTTGAAGGTGGTTCTCGGAATACAGTAAAATGTTTCTCAGAATACGGTAAATCGTTCATTGAATGCTATAAAACGGCAGAACTTTTACTTTTATTTGATTTAAATCTAAAAAAAAGAGAAAATATAGTGGCACTCGCAAAATTTTTAGTACTTTTGCAGTCAGTATTAAACTATCAACTATTAATAAAATAAATAATATGAAGCCAACACTATTGCTTTTAGCGGCAGGCATGGGTAGCCGCTACGGTGGTTTGAAACAGCTTGATGGTCTAGGTCCTAATGGTGAGACTATCATGGATTATAGCATTTATGATGCAATCCAGGCAGGTTTCGGTAAAATTGTTTTTGTAATCCGCAAGGATTTCGAGGATCAGTTCCGTGAGAAGATTCTTTCCAAATATGAAGGACATATTCCAGCAGAACTCTGTTTTCAGTCTTTGGATGCACTTCCAGAAGGTTTTTCTGTACCAGAAGGTCGTGAGAAGCCTTGGGGTACTAATCATGCTGTATTGATGGCTAAGGATGTTATCAACGAGCCTTTCTGTGTTATCAACTGTGATGATTTCTATAATCGTGATTGCTTTATGGTAATCGGCAAGTTCCTTTCAGAACTTCCAGAGGGTAGCAAGAATCGCTATGCAATGGTAGGTTTCCGTGTAGGCAATACTTTGAGCGACAATGGTACAGTTGCACGTGGTATTTGCTCTAAGGATGCAGATGAGAATCTGACTACTTGTGTAGAGCGTACTGAGATTATGCGTATTGATGGTAAGGTATCTTATAAGGACGAAGAAGGCCAGTGGGTAGCTGTAGGTGATAATACTCCTGTATCTATGAACGTATGGGGCTTTACTCCTGACTATTTTGAGCACAGTGAGGCTTACTTCAAAGAGTTCCTGAGCGATCCTAAGAATATGGAGAACAAGAAAGCTGAGTTCTTTATCCCATTGATGGTCAACAAACTGATTAATGAAGGTACTTCTACTGTCAAGGTATTGGATACTACAAGTAAGTGGTTTGGTGTAACTTATTCAGCAGACCGCCAGAGCGTTGTAGAGAAAATTCAGAGCCTGATAGATGAGGGTGTTTATCCAAACAAACTTTTCTAATAAGTTCTTTTGATAAGATAAATTCGTTTATCCTAATCATTTTCAGTAAATATATTCCTTTCATGGAGATAAATATATTAAAAGAACAAGAAGCCGCTACCCTTCGAGAGATGATAGCGGCTTCTCAACGTATAGTAATATGCTGTCATAAGTCACCTGATGGTGATGCGATAGGTTCTTCCTTGGGTTGGTCTTATTATTTGCAGTCTTTGGGCAAGAATCCCATAATCTGTGTACCAGATATGATACCAGATGCCATAAGTTGGCTTCCTGGAACAGAAGAAATTATTCGCTATGATAAGCAACCGGAAGCAGTTAAAGCAGCCTTTACTAATGCAGATCTGGTTTTTTGTCTGGATTTCAATGGCGCAAGCCGTCTTGATGAGATGGAGCCGGTTCTTACATCTTATCAGGGTAAGAAGGTGATGATAGACCATCATCTGGATCCTTTTATGTCTGTAGATTTACTTATTTCTCATCCTCATATGAGTAGTACGAGTGAATTGGTATTCAGAATCGTTTGGCAACTTAATGGTTTTACTCAGATGGATAGCCAATGGGCTACATGCATTTATTGTGGCATGATGACAGACACTGGAGGTTTTGTCTATAATTCTAATGAACCCGTTATCTATCTTATCATCAGTGAACTGCTGACCAAGAATATCGATAAGGATAAAATATACCGTAAGGTCTTTAATAATTATTCTACCAATTCCATTCGTTTCCGCGGGCATATCATGGATAAGAAACTGCGGGTTTTTGAAAATTTACATGCCTCTTATTATTGTGTTACTCGCAAGGAGATGGAGCAATATCATTTCATAAAAGGCGATTTGGAGGGATTGGTAAATGAACCATTGCGTATTCGCGGCCTTAAATTCTCGATATCTTTGCGCGAAGATACAGAGGTAAAGAACCGCGTGCTGGTGAGTCTTCGTTCTGTAGATGATTTCCCTTGTAATGAGGTTGCTGCCAAGTTTTTCAATGGTGGTGGTCACCTCAATGCCTCAGGCGGAAAGTTAATGACTACGATGGAAGAGGCAGAACAGATAGCATGCAAGGCAATAGAGGCCTATGCTCATTTGTTGCAATAATAGCGATAATTATGTTAAGTATTGGATAAAGACTATCGTTTGGATGGTAATAAGTGATAAATAATAATAAAATCACCTATTATCTCTCGGTAGTCTGTTATCTTTTTTGTACCTTTGCCGCTAAAATGAATATAATTTAGGTAATGAAGAAATTTTTATTTATAGTAATAGCCTTTGCGGCCCTATTCTCAATGGCTGCATGTAGCGATTCTGAGACATATGCAGATCAGCGAAATAGAGAGCGTGATTCTATCAATGCTTTCCTCCGTAATGAAAAAATTACGGTGATAAACGAGAAGCAGTTCAAGGAGCGTTGGGAAGCTAAGAAGACAAATCCTGCTATTGTTTTGACTGATACCTCTGCAGAAAAGAACGAATATGTACTCTTTGAGAGTAATGGTATCTATATGCAAATAGTAGAGCAGGGCTGCGGTGACTATATACAGCAAGGTAAATCAGAGGAAGTTTTGGTACGTTTTGATGAGTATAATGTCAATACGCGTGCCAATATATCAAATGAGTCTCT
Organism: uncultured Prevotella sp.; assembly: GCA_900554835.1. Taxonomy (GTDB): domain Bacteria; phylum Bacteroidota; class Bacteroidia; order Bacteroidales; family Bacteroidaceae; genus Prevotella. Next base: position 12,417 of record USJD01000046.1, read on the forward strand.
TTGTCTGAGCAATAATCTTCCGGCGTATTCATACTATATTGATAAATTGAAGGTAACGAATACTTCCGGTACATTTACAGGCATGCTTGTTGAGCCTAAGAAGAGCGTTTTTGGCTCGGCTTATAATTACAGTTCTTATACTGGTAGTTATAGTAGTACTATTCCTTCCGGGTGGCTTATTCCATTCAGTTGGGTAAAGATAGGTCGTGGAAATGCTGAGGGCGAGAAAATTGCTCATGTGCGTCTTCTGATTCCTCATACTTACGGTTCTACTCAGGCATCAGCTAATGTGAATGCCTATTTTTATGATATGACATTGCAGAAGGGGCGTTAAGGCCTTTCTGCATCTTTATTTTCTATAGTATACGATAAAAATATTAAATAAGGTGTTTTATGACATTAATTAAGTCAATCTCTGGTATCCGTGGTACTATTGGCGGACCAGCAGGCGATACGTTGAATCCCCTCGATATCGTGAAATTTACTTCTGCTTACGCTACTTTCATTCGTCGTAGTGGTGCTTCTAAGAGTAATACAATCGTGGTAGGACGTGATGCGCGTATCTCAGGAGAGATGGTAAAGAATGTAGTTTGTGGTACTTTGATGGGTATGGGCTACGATGTGCTTAACATCGGTTTGGCTACTACTCCTACTACCGAACTTGCTGTTACTATGAGTGGTGCAGCCGGTGGTATCATCATCACCGCTTCTCATAATCCGCGTCAGTGGAATGCTCTTAAACTTCTTAACGAGAAGGGTGAGTTCTTGACTGCTGCTAATGGTAATGAGGTGTTGAGTATTGCTGAGAAGGAAGATTTTGAATATGCCGATGTAGATCATCTTGGAAAATATACTGAAGACAATTCTTACAACAAGCGTCACATTGATTCTGTACTTGCTCTGAAACTTGTGGACGTAGAGGCTATTAAGAATGCTCATTTCAAGGTTTGTGTAGATTCTATCAACTCAGTAGGTGGTATTATACTTCCTGAATTGCTGGATGCTCTTGGTGTAGAATATACCTTTTTGAATGGGGTTGCGAATGGCGACTTTGCTCACAATCCTGAGCCATTAGAGAAGAACCTTGGTGGTATCATGGATGAATTGAAGAAGGGTGGATACAATATGGGTATCGTTGTGGATCCTGATGTTGACCGACTGGCTTTCATCTGTGAGGATGGCAAGATGTTTGGCGAGGAATATACCTTGGTAAGCGTTGCAGATTATGTATTAAGCAATACTCCTGGCAATACAGTTAGCAACCTATCTTCTACTCGTGCGCTTCGCGATGTAACGGAGAAGCATGGTGGCAAATATACTGCAGCAGCAGTAGGTGAGGTGAATGTTACTACCAAGATGAAGGATGTCAACGCTGTAATTGGTGGTGAAGGCAATGGAGGTGTTATCTATCCTGAGAGTCACTATGGTCGTGATGCCCTTGTTGGTATTGCTCTTTTCCTGAGTAGTCTGGCTCATAAGGGATGCAAGGTTAGTGAGCTTCGTGCTTCCTTCCCTAACTATTTTATCGCAAAGAATCGTATCGATCTTACTCCTTCTACTGATGTAGATGCTATACTTGTCAAGGTTAAGGAATTATATGGTCAGGAGAAGGATGTTACTGTAACTGATATTGATGGTGTAAAACTCGACTTCCCAGACAAGTGGGTACATCTCCGCAAGAGCAACACTGAGCCTATCATCCGTGTATATAGCGAGGCTTCCACCATGGAGGAGGCTGATGCGCTTGGCAAGAAACTTATGCAAGTAGTTTACGATATGCAGTAAATTTGCTTTATAAAAAAATGAACGGCTTGATTTCCCTATGGAGGGAGTTTAAGCCGTTTATTCTTTCATTTGTATATTATAAGTCTTTCAGTAATCTCCGAATGTAAAGTCCAATGTTGGTCTCATGTTCATCAATGCCGAGTTTCTTACGTATTTCACTGCTTATGTTATAATGGCGTTTTACTTGGATATATTCTCCAACCTCTTTGCCACGCAAACCAATAGCATATAGACAAAGATAGTTGATTTCATCAGTAGTGATTCCACGTTGCTCCAGATATGAGATAAACTTAGGATGAGATGCTTTAAAGGCAAGCCTAGTAGAGTCCATAAACTCTTTCTTGTCATGATGGATAGACTCAATCCACTTAACGTAAGGTTTGGCATAGATGTCATTATTGGCTATCTCTTTAGCCAGTAAACTATTCAACATGTCAAGTCGGACATTTACGACATCATGAATAGGCTTAGACAATTCAGACTGCTCTCTTTGATACTCCATCAAGTTGTCACGCTCATTTTCCAGTTGAGCTATTTCTAGTTTCAAATTGGCAGTCTCCAATGTTTTCTTATCACGTTCGAGTTCAGCCTTTTCCTTCTCTTTGCATAAATTTTCTTGGGCAAGTTTTAAGTTTTGATTTTCTTTTTCTGCCATCAGGCGCATAGTCTTGTTAATATGATCTCGGTAATATAGCCATCCTACAAACAATAGCATTCCAAATAAACCACATAGGCTACCCCATATAATTCTATCTCGATTTTGAATGTCTTTTAGTCTTTTCATTTCAAGTTGGTGCTTTTGGTCTGCAAAAAGCAAATCACGAGAAAGCAAATTAGACATATAATCTTCATGCATCGCCGTATAGTCTTCCAGTGCTCTCAAAGCATTTTTGAAGTCACCTTTCTGCTTAAAAATATCGAGTTTTATCGTAATGTATTTGAGTGAGTCTTGTACATCGGCTTCCAACTCAACATTCTGAAGACAATGTAAGGCTTGAGCGTATTCACCAAGTTTCGTGTAGCCTTTTGCAAAATCCATCAAGTCGTCAGAGGATAAATCATTGTGTTGATGCTTGCTTAAGAAGTCTCTAATTTCTTCTTTTGTTCCAAATCGTAGGGTATATAAAAGTATAGAATTGAATAAAAACGACTCGCTATCCTTATTCTTTTTTACTAGAGGAAAACAAATTTGCATTAAACTATCTGCTGTTTTTCTATCACTTTTCAAAGTGTAGGCATCCATCGCATTTGTGTAGCTTTTAACCTCATACAGAATGTTCCCAATGGTCTTATATAATTCGGCTGCTCTCAAATGACAACGTATAAAATCATCCAATTTGTATTGTTTATCATAGAGCATCGCCTCAGAAACAAGTGTGTTAGCTAGGACTAGAGTGTCTGTAATAACCTCTCCTAGATCACTAGCTTTCATAAAACATGTCATAGCATCATCATCTGCACCTTGGTTTTGAAAAATGCGACCTTGATAATATAATGTGCGTAACCTTTCGTCAGCATTTCCATATTCTAGGTAATAATCTAAAGCGGGCTGAATCACTTCGAAGGAAGTAGTGTCAATGTAGTTTTTGTCCAATGCTATAGATTTCAAAAGAGCATAACGAGCCTTGCATCTTTTCCCTTTTATTTTGCTCGCTGGAATATTACTTAATAAGTACAAAGCAGAGTCAGGCTTGTTCTGCATAAGTTGCTCAGCCGTATCCAATTTAAATTCCAAATCAGAATGCTTATTACAACCAACTAATGTTAGCAGAAAAAGTGCCAACATAAAATAATTCATAAAACGAACTAATTGAACTTTCATATGCATCTGTTCATATTTGCTAATTTCACTGCAAAGATAATCAAAACATTTGGTTTGAAGTTATATTATGTGTTAAATTTCCTACACATATCTACTAAATCATATTTTTTATGGCAACCAAATCGTTGTGTTAAACTTATGAGCCAAAAGTAAACTTTGTAGCTGAGATTAATATGTAACTTCTTGTTTATCAATAAAATAAAAAGTTTAACGTTAAACTTTTTATCTTGCATATATACTTTGTTTTTTGTAAATTTGCAGCACATTCAAAACTTATTAATAACATAAATACCTATAAAATGAAAAAGATTATTATTTTAGTAGCGATGTTATTACTAGGAGTAAACAGCATTAATGCGGCAAGGCGTGCTGTATATCTTTCCTCATCTATCTTTACTGCAAAGCCAAGTGTGGAATCGACTCCTTTTGGGCTAAATTATTATTTTGAAGAAAATCCTTCTAACCAGCAGCATTCTAATTTTGCGATTGATGCGCAAAATTGGATAGAAAAGCATTTAGGTATTTCAATAGATGGTCCGTCCTCTGGATATACTGGAGCTATATTTTCTTTGGCAAATGCGGAAAGTACGGTCACTTGGAGTAGCTCTGATCCATCCATCGCCACAATTGATCAGCAAGGTATTTTGACGGTGAAGAGAAATGGAGTTGTTCAATTATTGGCTCAGTCTGATGGGGTAAGTTATAGTAAAACTGTAATGGTAGGGCTTCCACGTTATGTTCTAACTTCAAAGCATGAACCTGGTGGATTTAAGATAGATGCTTCGTGCATTGATGGTGAATTCCAAAATCAATTAGAGGCTGTCAATAAGATAGTTCAATTTCAATGGGGCGTAAAGTTTCCAGGCAAATCATTAGAATGGACTGTTATAAACTGTGCATCTATATTTATTCCATTGGATAATAAAGATGCTGTTGTATTTCTCAAAGTCAGTGATGGTAATGGAAATGAAAGTGTGGTGCAGTCAGTAAAAGTCACTGGGAATGATGTGTTCTTGCCAACTAACAATCATATAAAAGTGGATGTCAACAAAAATCTCTATAAGGAAAATGGTTCCTCCTATTCTTATAAGAGAGGAAAGTTATATTTGACTCGTGATACTAGTTTGCCAACTGAGTATCAACGAGCTAATTGGACAGCCATGGAGGCTGATGTGTATAGCCCATTTTCTAATCAGTACAATATTATCGTTGATGGTGGGGAGATTATGCTCAAAGACATCTTGCCTGAAGAAGAGTTGGATTATGTGGTAAGCAACTTGGAAGTTGGACAAACATATACTTATACTATCGCATTAAAGAATCCTCAAAAGAAAGTAATACAATTGTTGCCTTTTACGGTGACTTTAAAATAAACTTATTATGAGAAAAATAATTTTTGCATTTATCCTATTCCAAATGTTATTTGTAAGTTGTAAGAAAATCAACTGGGATTCGGAAATCTTTTTGTGCGGTGCTACGATTAACGGCACTTCATGTAAAGATGTCACAACACTTTACAAAGACATGTTTGAAGGCTTAATAATGCCATTCAACAATAAAAAACGGATCCAAATAGAGCGTGATTCTATTGCATACTTACAGTTTAGGTTAGTAAGCAGTCAAGACCCAAAAGTCTGTTTCTACATTTATGGAGGAATTGCTTTTGATAAGAATGAAGCCTTTCCTTTAGTGAACAAAATCTATAACATAAGTTATGATTCCAAGTTAGATCGAGAATGGATGTTTTATGGGGATGAATTAAGACCTTATATGGCAGAACATCGAAGTCAAGGGACTATACAATCACCGTATGGTGTTATGATGCTTTTGGATTATAAAGAACCAGGAGAGGAAGGTTATGGCAACTATTCCTTATCTGGAACCTTGGTGTTTACTTCTTATAATCCAAAGAATCAGAAATGCGTAGGGCATTTTAAATTGTCAAATGAACATATTGAGGGCATGTCTAAGGTTTATTCGGTAGAAGGACAGTTTAATGCAAACTTATTTAATTGGAATAAAAAAATTATGTAATATGAGCAAGAACATGTTTATTTTAACAGTGTGTGCTATTTCTTTTATTTGCTCGTGCACTGATACAATTTGTGGTGACGAAACAATGAAGAGTGAACCAACAGAAAGTCATTATGTAGTTTTGGACAGTTTGGCAATCTATAAGATTCAAACCGATAAAAGTATGATGTTGAATAACCTTATACGTTACCAATCTGGTAAATATCTATTGGATTTATCATTAGATGACGCAAAAAAAATAGGAATCAGTGAGATGATGTATAATCAAGTACTCGAACATGTTGAACAACTAAATAATAGTAATTTAAAATTAAAGTGATTATGAAAAAGAAATTTAAATTTGTCTTGTTTGCAGTACTTGCTTCTTTAACTGCATTCTGTAGCGTTTTAACCTCGTGTTCTGATGACGATTTGATGGCTTCTTCTGAGACTTCAAGTGACAATGCTGTTGATTTCGTTGCAACTTTTACAGACAGATAACAGCAAATGTTGTCTGAAACTGGAGTAGAATGATAATATAATTTACTTTATTGAAATATAGTATTTACTTTCTCAAGATATATTATATAGTTAATCACCCAACGGTTGATGTGCGCATGCACAATAGCTGTTGGGCGATTGTCTTTCAGCTGATGTGCACATGAATATCAGCTGTTGTGAAATAAGTTTTTTATTCAGAAGCCAGTTCTTTCATTGTATCGTTCAAAGTATTGAAGAGAACGTTGATGTTCTCCTCTTCATTCTTGCAGGCTTCCTTGAAGAGTGCTACTGGGTCTTCCGTACTGCTTGTGAGCGGAGTTTCATTGAGCAGAATGTTCACATTGTTGAGAAGCATTCCATGCAGGGTAGGCATGTGGAGTTGATGTTGTTCGCCTTCCTTGCTACCGCATTTCAATCCTGCAGCGTATGCCTTTACGATGATGCGTACCAGCAGATGGATGGCCATAGGTTCGTCGGCGAGGCTGATGAGGATGCCATGGGTGTAGTCGCGCACATGCTCTTCGAGAGTAGTGAATTTACCTTGTAAGAGCCAGGTAAAATTGCGCTTATATTCACTTTCCATTGCTTTGTATAGTTGTGGACTCTTGCAGGCGATACGTAGGTAGTCGAGCATGCTTGGCTCAAAGGTGGGATCGGCTGCCTTCATTCCTTCGAAATTTTTCTTCATACGTTCGTTAGCTTCCTCTGCTGTCTTATAGTTGAGACGAACAAGTGTAGAGAACATAACATCGAAGAAATATTGATTAACCTCTCCATAGTGGTCGAGCATCAGCTGTTTGATTTCTTTTGGATCATTCTTTTTCTTGAAGTCATCTCCACCTACGGTTGCGTCGATGATACCGCGTGCGTACGCCTCGAAGAAAGCCCTCACAAAAGAAGCTACGGCCTTGTAACTATTTATTCTTTTCATTGTTTCTTATTCAAAAGTCTTAAATTCATAGCCTTGTTCTCTTAGCCATTCGATGGATTGAGGCAAGGCTGTTTTCAGTTTTTCTATACTTTTCAGTGAGTCGTGGAAGGTGATAATGCTGCCGTTTCTGGCATATCTTTTCACGTTGTTTACCACATCTTCAGCAGTGAGCCATTTAGAATAGTCTCGTGTCACCAGATCCCACATGATTACCTTGTAGGTGCGGTGCAGCCACCAGTATTCGCTTGGTCTCATCCATCCATGTGGAGGTCTGAACAAGTGGGCGTGAATCAATTCGTTTGCTTTGTTGGTATTCAGCACATAGGAGATGACACGGTGTTTGAAAGCTCCGATGTGATTGAATGTGTGATTTCCCACCTGGTGTCCTTCTTCTACTATCTGGTTGTACAAATCGTGATGGCGCAGTACGTTTTCTCCTACCATGAAAAAAGTTGCTTTCACATTGTATTTCCTCAAAATTTCGAGAATGATGGGTGTGGATTCTGGTATCGGACCATCGTCAAAGGTCAGATAAACGGAATGTTCTTTTTTGTCCATTCTCCAGATTGCCTTCGGATAAAGCCATCGGAGCCATTTTGCTGGTTGCTCTATGAACATTTGATTCCTATTTTTATGAATTGATAAAACTTATTGGCTCTATGCTCTAAAGAAATCCTCTTGATGGGAGCCTTTTTGCTTATAGACTCTTTTCCCTTGAGAAACCTCTTAATTAGAGTCTTTTAAAACTAATAGGCTCTATTACTTGTGAGTTTAGAGCCTTTTAGTAAATTTATAGAGTTAAAATACTTGATTGATGCCTGCAGTTTTTGGAACAGAGCCTTTATAATTATCTGTATAACATGATAGGGCAGTTTTCAGGCCGCCCTATCATGTTATTCTATATATAGAGATACATTTACTGGAAATTTTCTGAAATCTTGCCAAGAGAATTCTTTTAATAATTCTCTTTATGGGGAAACCTTGTTTAGGATTCCCATGAAAATCCCAGTTGAATTTTCCTAATGGCTTTCTTTATTAGAAAGTTTCTCCTTGTAAAAGTTTCTCTTAATTTCCTGCATTTGGCATCTGACCTCCTCTGCCGTGATACAAAGTATAGAGCTTGTTGAGTTGGTCTTCATACTTCTTGGCAGTCTTCTGATCTACCATGCTTGCTACCTCGCAGGTGCTCTGCATAATCATGATCTGACGGATGCAGTCGTTCTGTGCCTGAGCGAAACGGTTGGCGTCGAGTGACAGATAGTAGCTCAGATACTGGCTGGCAGTTTTCCAAACCTTGCCTACGTATTCTGCTGCCTTCTGCTTCTGCCCAGCGAGAATCCATCCACGAGCCATATCAAGACCACCACTCATGTAATCGATTGGCACATTATAGTCTGGTATCTCAACATCAGCTTTCTTCAGAATGTCGATAGCCTTCTTGTTCTTATGCTCTGAAAGCAACTGGAGGGCTGTTTGGGCGAGCAGGCGACGGTGTGTATAGCACATACGCATAGTTGTCTCGTCGATGTAGAGTCCTTTCTGTTTCAGATTGCCGAACTTGAAACGGGTCATGATGTTATGATAAGCCTTCTCGGTATCGAAATTCTTTGCACCTGGTTTGTTGGTGGTGAAAGGAGTAATACGGTTTACGAGACCCTCCTGTACGAAGTTGTCGCCAAGGTTCATATAGTTCTCCTGTCCCACGGTAAGAGCCACGTAGATAGGACGTGTCCAGTTGCACTGTGACAGCATTTCGAGCATCATCAGGTCACCCTTGTAGAGAGCATTCTTGCCTGCGAGTGAAATCACCATCTTGTCTGGGATGGTATCAGAAGCCATCATCATGCCGCTCTTCTTCACAGCCTCCTTGTCGATGGTGACATAGAGGGTATCTGTAGGGATGAAGTGCATGTCAGGGTTCTTGCTGCGTACCCAGTTCTTCAGGATGTTCTTGAGCTCGAAAGGCTCATCACCAAACTGCTTCTTGGCATTCACTGGATCCTGCTTGTAGAAGTCGAGAATCTGCTTCTTTGCCTCAGGTTCAACAGATACATATTCGTTGGTACCAGAACAGAAGTCGAGACGTGGCCAGGTGATTGGCACAGATGGTGAGTTGTATGCAGGACGCATCATCTGGTCGATATACCAGTCGGTCTGCAGGTAGCTCAGGTTACATACGCGGGCATCTGTACCTACGCCTTCTACTTCCTGATTGTACCAGAGTGGGAAGGTA
>USJD01000047.1 GCA_900554835.1 uncultured Prevotella sp.
GTTATGCCAAAGAATATGCAACCGACTCACGCCATATCCATCAGATAGGTGTCAACTTCTCGTCGAAGACAGGTACGATAGAGGAGTGGAAGGAAAAGTAAATCTGAAACTCAACAGTAAAGAGAGGCATACATTTGTCTAATGTCAATTTCTTGCTAGTTTCAGAAGTGCGGCGACTATGCGAGTTGCAATGAAAGGTATGTTATAAGAAGGTGTAAGCATCTTTGTATACTTCTTAAGCAACTTGCATACAATGTTGCATTTTTTTAATATAGGCTGCTTTACTCTGCTTGCTGACCCGGCTCTTAGTCTTCTGTAATATATAGCACTGCTGTCCGACAGTACAATGCTTTTGACTTTTTTGCTGATTTTTGCCATGAAAACAGAGTCTTCTCCTATTTTTAAGTTTGTGTCAAATCTAACGTCTTGTATAATTCTTCTACTTATAATTTTACAACAGGAAGAACTCATAAATTTCCTTCCTTTAAATACTGATAGTGGTGAATTCTTGTTTATTAGCTTTTTGTATGCTGATGCGATGTAGTCATTTTCTGTTTTGTTGCTATTGTTATAAAATGCTTTGACATTACTTGCCACAATGTTATTTGGAGTCGCTTTACTATACAAGTTCTCTAAATAAGATGGTGAGATTTTGTCATCATCATCAATGAAACATACGTATTCTCCTTGTGTTCTTGACAATCCTAAATTCCTGGCATTTGACACACCAGGAGTTTCTGTGGGTATGACAACAGAGTTAAAGTCATACATTTTTGTTAAACTGTAAATGTATTCAATATAGGGTTTAATAACTCCGTTAAGCACAATGATTACTTCAAAGCATTTCTTGTCCATAGTTTGGTTGTTTATGCTTTCAAGGCAGTCTTTAAGATATGAACCTGGTTTGTATGTTGGAATGATGATGCTGATATTCATGTTTTACTAATATTTTTAGCTTCCTTCAATTTATGGAAATGAAGGAAGCCTATGTCTAATGTTAATCGTTTGAAATACTTGATATTTTTTCAATAATTCTTTTGCAAGCTTGCCCATCTCCATACGGGTTGGCAGCTTTGCTCATCTTCTCATATTCGCTGGAGTCAGACAGTAAGCATGAAACGCTGTCCATGATTGCCTGATAATTAGTACCGACTAGTTTTACCGTTCCTGCTTCAACCGCCTCGGGACGTTCTGTTGTGTCTCGCATTACTAGTACAGGCTTTCCTAATCCTGGTGCCTCTTCTTGGATGCCGCCACTATCGGTCAATACGATATTGGCTTTTTCCATTAGGAAAACGAACATGAGATATTCCAGAGGTTCTATAAAGAAAATATTGCCAAGATTACTTAAGTCTTCACCAAATACATCGTGGATTGGCTTACGTACATTTGGGTTGAGATGCATAGGGTAGACAAAATCAACATCTGGATGTTGGGCAGCTAAATCCTTGATAGCATTGCAAATGTTGAGAAAACCTTCTCCAAAGTTTTCTCTTCTGTGGCCTGTAATTAAAACTAAGCGTTTGCCATCTTGAAGACGTTTCGTATCATAGCCCTTTTTCTGTAAATCTATAGTCAGACGAACATTAAGTTCTTGGTTATTTTTGATTTTTGCAGTAACCCAATGTAGGGCATCTATAACCGTATTTCCTGTAACAGAAATCTTGCTATCTGCAATATTCTCTTTCAGGAGGTTCTTACGGCTCAGTTGGGTAGGGGAGAAATTATAGGTAGCAATGCGCCCTGTAATTTGTCTGTTCATCTCCTCTGGCCATGGACTATATATATCATAAGTTCTCAATCCTGCTTCTACGTGAGCAACTGGGATTTGCTGATAAAATCCTGCAAGTGCAGCAGCGGTACTGGTTGTCGTATCTCCATGCACAAAAAGTATGTCAGGACGACAGACTTTGAAGACATCGCGCATGCCAAGAAGTACTCTAGACGTAATGTCATAGAGATCTTGTCCTTGCTTCATAATGTTGAGGTCATAGTCGGGCTTGATGTCGAACAGGTGAAGAACCTGGTCTAACATTTCTCTGTGCTGGCCTGTAACGCAGACTATAGTTTCAAAATCTTTTTTCTTTTCTTGGAATGCTTTAACCAATGGAGCCATCTTAATAGCTTCGGGGCGGGTTCCAAATACTAGCATTATCTTTTTCATGTTCATATCTTTTATAATTAAACGTAGTTCTATTCAAAATATTATGTCTATACAATTATCTTTTTTGCTGGGAGAAATAATCTCCATTTATTATCATATTTGAAATGTGCCTTTCGGCTGGAGTTATTTTGTTGGTGTAATCATCTCGTAGCAAACTGTGTCCCATTCCTCTCCATTTAGTTTTCAACTCAAACATGTCGAGTAAAGTTGGGTATAAGTCAATCTGGTTGATTCGTCCTTGATAAAACTTATCCTTTGCTATATGAGAATTTAGTATTATTATAGGTAAATTCTCAGAACATCCCATTTGGTTTGAAGCTTTTGGCACTTCGTGGTCAGAGCATATCATAATGATTGTATTGTTATATTGCTTTGATTTCTTAAGATAATTAATATATTTTCCTATTTGGGCATCTGTATAGTAACATTTATCCAAGTAGTAACGGAATGCCGTAGAATATGACTTAGGGTATTTGAATGGTGATTTATAGCCCTGTTTTTTCAAAAAATCTTCATCATATCCTCCGTGCATGCTAAGAGTTAATATTATATTCAAGTATGGTTCTCTTAGAGAATGTGTAACTTGTTCCATTTTTTTAAAAAGCTCTTCATCTTGACAAAAGAAATCATTTGCTTTGTTGCCAAACTCAATGACATTGTCTATGCCATATTTCTTGTTTGCTTCTTCTTGATGCCAGAAATTCTTTCCAGTAGGTAATGTGATATAAGTATTATATTCTTTTTGTTCACGTAATAATTTTGGGAAAGCAATTACTTCATTTTTTATGATGCTTGTAACTGCAATCTCATTTTTTAATGGTAATAAACCTGTAAAATATGAAATTTGGGCATCACTAGACACACCAGAACCTCTGTTTGATGTTACTGAAAGATTTGCATAACAGTTTTTCTCTCTCATCAATGAATTTATGTTTGGCATAATTTCTATGCCATTTATTTTTGTTTTAGAGGCTGCGGCCATATATGATTCTACCATGATAAAGATAATATTTGGTTTCCCTTTAACAATGCATGAATCTGATAACTTTGAGAGCTTTTTGTTAGAGTCTTCTATATATAATTTTATGCTCTGTAACTCAGAAGCACTTAGTTTTTGTTTATGCGACTTCCATCTTAAGTTACAATAAATCTGAGTTCTAACAATGCCTTTGTGAACAATGGCATATTCTTGGTTATACTTGTATTTATGGTGAAGATCTTCACCATAGTTAGTTGATAACCAAATTTTCATATCTTCAATGGAATGCCAGTTGATAACTCGGCTTCCAATATAGCATGTATAGCAAAAAGCATAAATTAAAAATATTACAAAAATATTTTTATAAGAATGCTTGTCCTTTAGTATTCGTAATCCACAAATAAATAATATTGTAGTTAAGAGGAGTAGTATATCGCTCCATCGAAACGCTTGTGGTAGATAGGTAATCCACCATGTACCTTGAAAATTAGCAGATTCGCCCAATACGTCAAAATTAAAGTATTGGTTAAAAAAACGTGAGTATCCAATATTGGCAAGTACAAAGATGTTTATAAAACAGTATGAAAGGATAAATGCCAACTTACGTCTTCCTATAGTTACTGAATAAAAAAATAGTAAAATGATTGTGACATCCATTCCCCAATAGTAGAGTGCCATTCCACATGCAAATGGAGTGTAATTAGTAACATATACCTCATAATGCATATAAGCCTCATTGATAAACATAATGAGGTATAGTGCAAGCATAGTTAAATACTGCTTGTTAGATTCTTTGTTTTTCAAAGACATAATAATATGTTTAATTAAATTATTCATTATTTTTTTTGTTTGTTGTTTTATAAGGACTATTGTTGTAATTATATGCACTCCTATAAGAATATGAAGGAAATTCTCCTTTGAGCGCATAAGGCAAATAATTGGTATATGGAATGTATCGATATGTAGAAAAAATTCGGCTATTCCCAATTATTGCTAATACTAATATATATGAAACATATATTTTTTTTGTTCTTTCTGTAAAAAAAATGGTTAAATAACTAATTCCTGCAACAAAGAATATCATATAGTAAAGTTGAAATCTCATAAAAACTTCAATAGTTGTTGCTAATCTATATAGAAGCAAAAAGATGATAGCACCATTCCATATTAATTTTCCATTTTTTGTCTTGTAAATTTGGTTTTTGTAGAAACACAATAGAACAAAGAATGTAAAAAATATAATGAAACCTAATGATATGACTCTGCCAGCTCCCTCTTCATTCGAGGATTCGATGTAGGAGTTTATCTTACCTGCAACGTAAGGGATCGAACCAAAGATATTGCTAATAACAACAGACAATAATGCCCTGTTTGCAAATACAACATTGATAATTATGTAAAGGATAACTATCATTTTTGTACTCAAGTCTTTATGCATAAAAAAATATGCAGGTATCATAATACATGCTGACATGTGAAAAGTCATAGCTATTATGACTAAAGAAAAATATTGTATAGGCTTTCTTTCCTGCAGGTACTTAAATGCGTATAAAACAATACTTACTGCTATTAAGTTACGCATAGGGTTGTCTATAAATAAATAAAAACCGTAACATGGTATAAAATACATCAATCCGATGTATCTATATTGTTCACAATATGTTATCAACTTGTTTATGATAGAAATATAACATAATACTTTAGTGAATATAAAAAATACAAAGAAATCGATATTGAAAAACCTGAAAGGAAGCATATAGATATAATATCCGGGTTCTTGAAAATAGTTGTAAAATAAGTTGTTGAAGTTTATGTGGGTATAAATTTCTTCATAGACTCTCCAGTCTGTTCCTGTCATATAACCGAAGCAGAGAAAAAGACATAGTAATACAACATATGTTTTAAACCAAGCAGGTTTATTTGCCTGCTTGATGAAAACAAATGCGTATGCCGTACAGAAGGATAAAAAGTATAATGCCATGTTTAAATAATTTCGTCATATTGATGGAATATCGTTTTTGGCGAATACGAGTCTTCCAAAGAGTATGTTTTTAATTTTCCATTTTTAAAGTCCTTGTACACTTGTTCAAGTGTTGTAAGAATATTCTTCTCGTCTTTAACAGACGAGAAATAACTGATATGTCCTTGCATATACAAGTCGTTCAAAACTCCTACTGGAGGGCTTACGGTGAATATAGGTTTCCCTAACTGCATACTATCGCTTACTTTAGTAGGAAGGAATATTCCCTCTTTGCAAGGTGCTTCTATTATGAGTTGTATGTCGTAAGTCTCCAATATTTGTTGACTTTCTTCATATTTTACTGGTGGAAAGACTTTTATGTACTTTTCCAAGTGTGTTGTCTTGATATAGTCTTTTACACAATTTGGAGTCTGTCCGATAAAAGCTATTTCTATTTTTGCATCAGATCTGTTTTTGATGAATTCTGTAAATGCTTTTAGAAATGTTGTAGCGTCTCTTGGTGGAAGAATATTCCCCAAATGCACGATTCTAAGATTCTCATGTGGTGTATCTTGATGCTCTCTTGGAATTACGACATGTGGAATTATTCTTACTTTTTTATCAGGAATTCTTATGTAAGTTTTCATATAATCTCTAATTCTTGAATTAGGAAAAATGTGAATGTCTGCTTTTTCCATCTGACCAAGAAGAGGCTTTTCTAGTATGAACAATTTCGCATTGATTCCATTGCCGTATGGTTGTGGGTATTTCTCAGAGGGATATGGATCATTCCAGGTCGCAATCCATTTTAAGCCGTTTCTTTTCTTTAAATAATGACCTAGCAATTCACTTGGGCTGTTTTTGGTAATAATAGCATCGTATTGGTTCTTTTTGCATAACTTTTTTGCAACTTTAAGAGCACTATATGCCCAATGAGCACCTTTAAATACTGTTCCAAAAATGAAAAGACAACACAAATGTTGCCAAATTACCTTGAGGCTCATCTTGTTGTCAACTTCTATTATGCTAACAGAATTTAGGTTTAATCCTAATTCTGCTAAATCCGTTTCTGGGTAATGGGTATATTTCATTTTTTTAGAAATTAAGTCTATTTTGTACCCATTTTCAGAAAGTACCTTGAGTAGTTTAACATTGCAAATAGCCTCTGCTCCTGTTACCGGTATGGAGGCTGGAGCTATCATAAGAATATGCTTATTTTTCATTGCTTTCTATTGATTTATTATTTTGATAGGACTTCTTTTTATTAATAGTAGGACTTGCCATCCAAGAGCAATCGTTGTAATAGCTAGTAAAATACTTGTAGCCCAAATGATTCCTGGTGCTCCTGCAATTTTAGATAGGCTCAGAGCTAGTGGAAAAAATATGAGCAATTGTATGATTGCTGTATATAGCTGTAATCTAATTTTACCAATGCCATTGATAATAGATGCGTATATATTGTTGAGATTGAACATGATGATATACACTGCTACACTAATGCACATACTTATTGGTATGCTAATCTCTTTGCCCAACCAAATGTTATATACCAAATTGGAACAAGCCAATAGAAGAAGGACTAATGCACTTAACCCTCCCCAAATAAGCATTAGTTTTTTTATTGCAAGCTTTATCCAATTCATGTCTTGCTTTGCATAAGCATTTGTGATGGCACCCCAATAGGGATTAATGACAATAGTGAATATTATCATAGCTATTGAGAAGTAGCGATATGAAATGCTGTAGTAAGTTACAGAGGTTGGTGTAAAGTAATGTGCAATAAGTAAACTTGTTGTTGAATATAATATCAAATTTATGATTTGTATTATGAAGAAGTTGCCACTTAAACCTACAAGTTCTTTGATGTTTTTTTTGCTAACATATTTGATGCTAGGACTTAGAAATTTAATCTTCTTCGTGAAAACGATGAAGACAGCTATGCCATAAATCAGTATAGGCATGGCGACAAATGTATATACAATGAGTGCAAGATTTCCTTTTGGCATTATTTGCGTATATACATAAATAAATGCAAATGAAAGAAAATTTGCAAAGAAGTTTAGAAACTCATTGATGGATGAATATTGTAAAGCATGAAATATGGCTACAATAAGTTTTAACACGAAACTAAGTCCAGTTAATACAATGACCCCAAACATAATCTCGTTTAATTGTGGCGAAATATTGTATGAAATATTAAATATTTTATTCCAGTCGATAAAGCTTGAGATAATGATGTATATTGCTACAAGTACAAGCATAGCACTACCAAGGACATAGAAAGCAGTGCTTATATATCCTCTTGCTAAATGACCATTGTTTTGTGCAATAGCTTCAGCTAGTTTTGTTCTTAATCCGCTTCCTATTCCGATATCAAAATAGTAAATCCAAACAAGGATAGAACTAATAGTCATCCAAATTCCATAGTTGTATTTGTCTATGTAATGGAGTGTCAAAGGTACTAAGAGTAAAGATATGATTATAGATAATCCCTTAAAGGCTATAGAGAAAATTACATTTTTCCTGATAGCCTTTTCTCTTGTTGTATCTATGGTTGACCTTTTACTCATTTTACTTAGTTGCTTTAAATGATTCTTTTATGTCTTTTCTAAATATCCAAATGGTGGCTCCTATAAATCCAAGAACGCCATAAACAATGATAATTAATAATTTTTTAGGAGAGTCTGCCTTGTATGGAACGAGGCTAGGCTGCAATACAACAAAGTCAGGAGTCCTTTCTTGAACTTTTGCTTCTGCTACATTTACTCTATCCATTAACTGGGTATAGGCGTTGTATTTTAACTGCATTTGGTTCTCCAAATAATCTCTTTTCTCTTGTAGAGAGGGCAAATTTATGTCAAAATTGGCATCAGAAAAAGTAGCGTATTCTTTTTGGGCCTTTATATATTCTTTGTTAGCTTCAGAACGTAATTTTACATAGTAACTCAAATCATTGCGTGCTTTTTTTGTTCTGTAATCTGTAATATATTGTTGAAGCATCTTTTGCCCCTTGTCAGCAACAACTGCACAGACGCTTGGGTCTTGTGCTTTTACAGTTAAGGTAATTAATCCATTCTCTTTGTCTATATCACAAGAAATTCGACCTTGTATGTTCTCTATATTCTTCCATTCTTCTTTAGTAAGAGAATATTTGTTTAATTCAGAAACAAAGTGGTCTTTATTGATTTCTTTTTTCTTATCTTGGAGCATTTTTGACAAAAACGCAGACGGATAATTCCACCAAGCCATTTTTTCTGTTTTTAAATAGTCTTTGAATGTGATGGCTTTTGGTGAATCCTTTGGTTGAACTTCTATTTTCTCCAGTTCTTTGATGAAGGTTGTCGATGATATGATGGAGGGATAAATCTGTAAATACAATGCTCCATCTACATCTCCCATATTGTTTAAGTCAATTCCTGCCATGCTTGCCAAGGAAGATAAACCGCCTCCGATAGAGTTGTTATTACCCATTTCTGGTGCTAACACAACACTAGAGCTATAAACTTTAGGAATGCTGAAGGCAACAATAATACCTAGAATCCCTGATGATATACAAACTATTGAGTATAGTTTTATATGTTTACACATCTCTTTGATAATTTCAATCAAATCGATTTGTTTGATTACTTCATCTTTTTGTTCCATCTTGTTTTCTTCTTTATATTCCATGTTATTATTGTTTGCTTTTTTATATATAATGCAAAATTACTAAATTTATTTTGTTTGAGCAAAGATATTTTTCATTTTATCCCTCTTTTAGTGGAAAAATGCAATGAATGGAAGAAAAACAAGATGAAGTGATGAATAGAGGATGATTTTATGTTTGATTTTACTACTTTTGATAAAGTTCATGGAGAGATTGATAAAATTTAAGAATTCAGATTATAGAATGTTGGTTGTTAGTATTTTGTTTCTTACTCTTACAGTCTCATTTACAGTCTCATTTACAGTCTCATTTACATTTGGACATCCTCTTGGATAACAATGAATACATCGCATAGCAACTGTTGCAATAAGATGTTTTCCTTTTTTCTCTTTTTGAGTGCTGATATTTTGAAAAATATCTTTTGAAAATATTTGGTGATTTTCTTTTTTATATGTAATTTTCTAAAGTAAGCAGAGGACTGAAAGAGTGGCAGGTTCTGGATTAGTCCAATGAAAACGAGCGGAAGAAATCAAAATCTTCCGCTCGTTTTGCTAATGTTTATATCTCTCCAATCTCTATTGTCTTACCTTGTTGGAATATTAGATATATTCCGTGTAGTTGTGTTCCTACAGATAGACTTTGTATATTCGAGTCTGTAATGTATTTTTTCAATTGCTCCAGGGCTTGTTCCTTGATTATCTTTACTTCTCAAATAAAGGTTGCCATTCTCCTTCTTGTGCCGCTTTACGGTACATAGCAGATAAGTCATTGAGATCCAAGCTATGCAATGTCTGAAACTGTTCTACCAAGAAGTTGTAATACAACTTGCGGATGGTATTGTTGGGAATTTGCTGTGATTAGAATCTTGGCTTTCCTTTTTTATATATCTCCACATTTATGCGATAGCCATATCCGGAAGGCTCGTCGCATTCGGTGTTGGCTAATGATTTTTGGAGATATTCAATAGCCTGTTCTATTACGTCTCTTCTTGTAGCACCGTGAAGACCGCAAGAAGCAACCGGTTGGTCGTTGCCCATCAGCTCCATCTGTGCTTGTACTAATGTTTGTAAATCCATAATCTTGTCTTTATTTTATAATTGGTATACATATGCTGTTATTTTGTGAAATGTGTGCCATCTTCTCTTTCAAGACGTTCCTTTCCCTTCTCTGTAAGCAAGTATTTCTGCTTTGGATGATGAGGTGAGTTTGGATAGAGAGGGGTAATATATCCTTTCTTGATGGCAGGAATAAGATAATTTACCATAAAGTTCTCTCTGTCTTTAAGTTTAAGAAATGCCATTATTTCTTTAATAGAAAATGTATGGATGCCTATAACGTGTAAGAGTTCTTTGCTTTCCTCTGAGCTTGCCGGGTACTTGTCGGGTACTTGTCGGGTACTTGTCGGGTACTTGTCGGGTTGCGGTATCATTTACAGTCTCATTTGTCTTTTGGCATCCTCTTGGCATAACAATGAGTACACCGCCCATGGTTGCCTCCAATTTAGGGGCAGAAAGCCCAGCATTCTTGAAGCCTGCTTGGATTATGCCGATACCTCGTCCCCATGACTCGATGAAGCCTGCCTTGTAGAAGGCATTAGCTATGTTGAGATTGCGGGGTTTGGAGGTGTGTTTATGGAGTAAAATGTATATAATGCAAAAGTTTATTTCCCTTCTATTTCTTCTTCATTCCCTTCTTCGCTTTTCTTCTTAATCTTACCCTTAATCTGGTCGAAGCCTTCACCATATACGCCAATCACGGCACTCTGGCTGACGAAGGCGTGAGGGTCTATCTCCTCGATGAGGCGGAAGATGGTTTGGGACTGGCGCTGCTTGGCCAGTACGAAGAGCATCTTTACCTGCTGACCGGAATAGAAACCGGAGGCATCTACTACGGTTACTCCACGATCGGCATCTGTATTGATACGCTTGCCTATCTCCTGATATTTCTTGGAAATGATGAAGAACTGTACGCTTCGGCGACGACTGTTGACCACCTGGTCGATGCAGAAAGCCTGGACATAAAGTACTACATATCCATAGAGTACTTTCTCCCAGTCGTGGACTACAAAGTAGCTTGAGGAAATGATGAAAATATCACATATCATGATGACTCTGCCCAGAGAGATGTCGCGATATTTGTTGACGATGGCTGCTACGATATCTGTGCCTCCCGTGGAACCGCCCGCAGAGAAACCGAGACCGATACCGCATCCGCAGAATACAGCTCCTAAGAATGCTGCCCAAAGCGGTTGGCTCTGGAGAAGATGCAGATTCTCTGTCTGGTGTGAAAAATAAGAGGTGAGAAGGGTTACCACGATGACGGCATAGATAGTTTTCATGCAAAACTTCTTGCCGAGAATAATCCAAGCTGCTATGATAAGACAGGAATTGACTATAAAATAAGGTATCTGTACTGGACATCCTGTGGCCCAATAGATAATAGAGGAGATACCAGGTAAGCCGCTGGCTGTTACGTTGGTAGGAAGGAGAAATACATTCCAGCCGATGGCATAGGAAATCATGCCGATGGCGATGAATACATAGTCTTGAATCTCTCGAAACAAGGGTCGCTTTGTTAAGTTTGCAGTCATGTCTTATTTTATTTTTTATTTATTCTTGTTCGTTTTTCTTGTTTATTAAACTGATCTCTTTCCGAGATAATTTTTGTGGCTGCAAAAGTACATAAAAAAACTCAGATAAAATAAATTATCTGAGTTTTTCTTGCATAAGAATGCGAATTGATGCCGATTTACCAGAACTTTTTCTGCTCTTCTGACCATTCGAAACCCTGGGTTGCCATTTTATCTTCCAGGTCTGCACGGTTTACATGGAAATGATAGCAAATCTCATCCAATGTATCAAACTCATGGTCGCGAAGCAGGAAGTTGATTGCGCTTACCAGCATCGGCACATCATTCATAGGTAATTTATCCATAAAGCAATCTTTTTTTATTAAATATAGTGTTGATAATCTTATTCTTTATTTCTCTTGAGTTCTTCTGCCAGGAATTTGGGAGTGAATCCTTTCTTGCTCTTGGCTACTTCTTCTGGGGTTCCTGCACAAAGCAACTGACCGCCACCTCGTCCGCCTTCTGGTCCCATGTCAATGATATAGTCTGCCAGTTTGATGACGTCGAGGTTGTGCTCGATGATCAGTACCGTGTTGCCTTTATCTACCAACTTCTCCAATACATCCATCAGGATGCGGATGTCTTCGAAGTGGAGTCCGGTAGTAGGCTCGTCCAGGATATAGAGGGTCTTGCCGGTATCACGCTTGGAAAGCTCGGTGGCAAGTTTTACTCGTTGGCTTTCACCGCCGGAGAGAGTAGTGGAACTTTGTCCTAACTTGATATATCCGAGTCCGACACTTTGCAAAGCCTTGACTTTCTGGAGTATCTGCGGTACGTTCTCGAAGAATTCTACAGCCTGATTGATGGTCATATCAAGCACATCTGCGATGCTCTTTCCCTTGTATCTTACCTCTAAGGTTTCACGGTTGTATCGCTTGCCGTGGCAAACCTCGCATGGTACATATACATTTGGCAGGAAGTTCATCTCAATGGTCTTATATCCATTTCCCTTACAAGCCTGACAGCGACCTTCACTAACGTTGAAAGAGAAGCGACCTGATTTATAACCGCGTATCTTGGCTTCCGGCAAACCTACAAAGAGTGAACGGATATCGCTGAATACTCCTGTATAGGTGGCTGGGTTGCTGCGAGGGGTACGACCGATAGGACTCTGATCAACATTTACTACTTTGTCGATGTTGTCTATTCCCTCAATACTGTCGTATGGCATCGGCTTCTTGAGCGAACGGTAGAAATGATGAGAGAGTATCGGTTGAAGCGTCTCATTGACGAGTGTTGATTTGCCCGATCCGCTGACACCTGTTACCACAATGAGTTTGCCGAGTGGAAACTCGATATCTACATTCTTCAGGTTATTGCCCTTTGCGCCACGGATGATAATGCTCTTGCCATTGCCTTCACGCCGCTTCTCGGGTACTTTGATTTCCATCTCGCCATTCAGATATTGCGCGGTGATGGTCTGGGTCTTCAGCATTTCTGCCGGTGTGCCCTGAAAGACAACTTCGCCTCCCTTGCGTCCTGCCTTCGGACCGATATCCACTATCCAGTCGGCTGCAAGCATCATGTCGCGGTCATGTTCTACTACGATGACGGTATTGCCGATGTCGCGAAGTTCCTTCAGACTGTTGATGAGGCGCTCGTTATCACGCTGATGCAATCCGATACTTGGCTCGTCGAGGATATAGAGTACATTGACCAACTGACTGCCGATCTGCGTAGCAAGTCGGATGCGCTGGCTTTCACCGCCGGAAAGGGAAGCTGACTGACGGTTGAGAGAGAGATAATTCAAACCGACATCGAGGAGGAAGGTGACGCGGGAACGTAATTCCTTTACGATTTCATGAGCCACCTTGGCTTTCATCTTCGGTAGATGTTCCTCTACGTGTTCGAGCCAATCGAGCAATTCGTCGATATCGAGGGATGCAACTTCTGAGATATTCTTATCCCAGATGCGATAGGAGAGAGACTCCCGTTTGAGGCGCATACCATGACATTTCGGACAGTCGATGGTGGAGATAAACTGATCTGCCCACTTCTTTCCTGCAGTAGAGTCATCATTCTCCATAACTTTATGGAGATAATCGATAACGCCATCGTAGGCGCAGATATAGTCGGAAGAGGTTCCTGCCTTTTCCTTCGGTATCTTTACGTTCTCAAGCGTGCCGTACATCACCTCTTGCATGGTGTCGTCATCAAGGTCCTTAATAGGTGTCTTGATGGTGGCATTATGTTTCTCTAACAATGATTGTAACTGCCAGAATATCATCTGGTTCTTGTATTTGCCTAAAGGAACGATTCCACCTGCGTAGATGCTGAGGCTATCGTCTGGTATTACCTTCTTGAGGTCTATCTGATTAACTTTCCCTAAACCTTTGCAGTGTGGACATGCGCCTTCGGGAGAGTTGAAGGAGAACATGTTTGGAGCAGGGTCCTGATAGGCTATACCTGTAACAGGATCCATCAGTCTCTTGGAGAAGATCTTGGATTCTCCCTTTTCTTTATCGATGACCATCACCATACCGTCTCCTTGTTTCATGGCTGTAGCGATACTCTTGCGGATGCGCTCTTCGTCGTCATCGCGAACTGCAAGTTTATCGATGACGACCTCGATGTTGTGGTTCTTGTATCTGTCCACCTTCATTCCCCTTTCGAGTTCCATGATTTCCCCATCTACCCGCACATGTAGGTATCCCTTGCGTCGCATACTCTCGAAGAGTTCACGATAATGACCTTTGCGCTGACGGACGAGTGGGGCAAGGAGGAAGATGCGATGACCTTTGTAATCGCTGAGAATCATGTCGATGACCTGCTCCTCGGTATATTTTACCATTTCCTCGCCACTATGATAGCTGTAGGCAGTACCGGCACGTGCATAGAGCAGACGCAGGTAATCGTAAATCTCGGTGGTAGTGCCCACGGTGGAACGAGGATTCTTGTTGGTTGTCTTCTGTTCGATACTGATGACAGGACTGAGACCTGTAATCTTATCTACATCAGGACGCTCCATGCCGCCCAGAAAATTGCGGGCGTATGCAGAGAATGTTTCGATATAACGTCGCTGGCCTTCGGCAAAGATGGTGTCGAAGGCTAAAGATGACTTGCCGGAACCTGAAAGTCCAGTAATTACTGTCAGTGAGTTGCGGGGAATCTCTACGTCCACATTCTTCAGGTTGTGAACTCGGGCTCCCCACACGTTTATCTTTTCTTCTTCTGAATTCATTGAAGTTAATTGATTCTTGTTGAAATGCTATTTTTATATTGAATTGCTTCTTGAAAAGCTTTTCTCTTCTTGAAATACTTCTTTTTTATGGAAATACGACTTGTTTTATTGGAAATATGACTTGAATGATTTCCTTTCTTTCTAATCCTGTTGCTCTCGGGCTTATTCCGTGGCAGTAGAACCAGATTCGATGTATCCCCTCAACAGGTTGACATCCTTTTTGATGTTGTAGGTCTTGCCATCGGCTCCTTTTGCCTTGACCAGGCAGAAATAGACTCCATCTTTCACAGGCTTACCCTTATAGGTGCCATCCCAACCGTCTGCAGGATTATTCCATTCATGAAGTTTCTGTCCCCATCGATTGAAGATATATGCATGAAATTCGGTCAGACTCTGGTATCCGTCTTTCGCCTTGTAGATGTCATTGATACCATCGCCGTTTGGGGAGAAGGCATTAGGCATCTGCAAGAAGCTTTCAGAGATGGTGAGGGTGAGAGGAGAATCCTCATTGTTCTGTTCGATAACCTGTCCGTCTTTCGTGAATTTGGCATAGAGGATGATGCGGTGCAGACCAGACTGATTAAACTCAAGATCTGTATTTTCTTCATACCTTATTATATATGGCTCTGTATCGCTGTCGTGATAGATACGCCACTCATAGTATTCAGTCCATCCGGTAGTGCCAGTAGGATTTGCCTTGAAAGCAGCCTTGATAGGTGCTGAACCGGAATAGGATGCGTCTTCACTGGTCTCACCGTCACTTGTGGTATAGGTGACTGATGGGGCAATAGATGGAGTGTCGTCTGCGAAACTGGTTGTTGCCATGGCTAAAAACACCATCAATAATAATATGAAATTCGTCTTTATTTTCATGTCTTTATGTAAATTTCTGCAAAGATAGCGCAATTTTCTGAATTAGAGTATGGTTGAATGAGAGTTTTTTTGTATTTTTGCAAATGAAATTATAAAATTAAGCAAAAGAAATCACAATTTTGTGGATTAATAACAAAAATCAACGAAAATGATGAAACAAAAATTGAGATACATCTTGTTGGGCGTGGGATTGATTTTGTTCAATGCCTCAGCGTTCTGTCAGACTACTAAATGGCGTGACATTTATACGGTGAAGAAAAAAGATACGATTTTCGGTATCGCCAATAAGTATGGACTGAGTTTGCCTGAACTGATGGAAGCTAACCCGGAAATGAAGAAGGAAGGATATATGCTCCAGAAGGGTGCTACCATCTTTATTCCTTTCGAGAAGAATAATACCGCTACAGGTGGAACTGCTCAGGCAGGTCGGACCAATGCTGCTCAGAAACAGGTGGCTCCTCAGAAGAAAGCCAATACGGTGAATGTGGGTGTGATGCTTCCTCTGCATGATGTAGATGGTGACGGCAAGCGCATGGTGGAGTTTTATCGTGGCATTCTGATGGCTTGCGAAAAGTTGAAGCAGCAGGGTGTCTCTACGAATATTCATGCCTGGAATGTACCTATTGATGCGGATATTCGTACTACACTGGTACAGGAAGGTGCCAATCAGTGTGATCTTATTTTTGGTCCGCTTTATACCAAGCAGGTGGCACCATTGGCTGATTTCTGCAAAACCTATGGCATCAAGATGGTGATTCCTTTTTCTATCAATGGTGACCAGGTGGATCACTGCAAGGAAATCTTTCAGGTATATCAGTCTCCAGAATCGCTCAATGATACAAGCATCAAGGCTTTTCTGAACCGTTTTAAGAATGTACATCCTATCTTTGTGGATTGCAATGACACTACTTCCCGCAAAGGTAACTTTACTTTCGGTCTCCGCAAGGAACTGGAGAAGAGAAAAATCAATTATAGTGTGACCAATGTAAATTCTTCATTGGAATATTTTGCCAAGGCGTTTGTTCCTTCCAAGCAAAATGTAGTGATACTCAATACCGGACGTTCGCCACAGCTGACTCAGGTTTTGAATAAGTTGGATGAGTTTACTGCCAAGTATCCTGGTGCTGTCATCTCTCTCTATGGTTATACCGAGTGGTTGATGTATGCCAAGTACAATCTCGACCGCTTCTATAAATATGATACTTATATCCCTTCCACATTCTATTATAATGCAAATTCTGCTAAGACGATAGATTTGGAGAGTAAATACAATATCTGGTTCCATCAACCTATGCAGGTAGCAATGCCCCGATTTGCCATCACTGGTTATGATCAGGCGATGTTCTTTATCCAGGGTGTCAATAAGTATGGCAAGAATTTCACAGGGCAGATGACGCAGGTAAACTATACTCCTGTGCAGACTCCTCTGCATTTTGTCAAGACTTCAAAGGGTGGTTACCGTAACCAGATATTACAGTTGATTCATTATACATTCAATCGCCAGATAGAGGCGGTAACCTATTAAAAGTGACATATTAAAGATAAGTAAATGAAAGCAATTAAGATATTGGTGATGTTTCTGATGCTGGGCGGTATGACAGCACAGGCTCAGATAGGTGAACATCGCAATGACTTCTCTATAGGTGTAAATGGTGGCTACTTGATGAGCAGCGTGGGCTTTACTCCCAGTATTCCTCAAGGGCAACATGGAGGACTGACTGGTGGTTTCTCTTTCAGATATGTATGTGAGAAATATTTCAAAACAATCTGTTCGGTCTATGGAGAGGTGAATTTCGCACAGGCAGGATGGAAAGAGAAAATCCTGGATATCGAAAATGCTCCGGTCATCATTTCCAGTACGGGTGAGCCGATGGCATACGAGCGCACCATCAGTTATGTTCAGATTCCTATCTTTGCACATTTAGCATGGGGTAGAGAAACGCGTGGACTGAATATCTTCGTTAATGCTGGTCCTCAGTTCGGTTACTATCTCAGTGAATCTACGAAGACCAACTTCGATCCGAAACACCTGCCAGCTACTGATAATAACAGGGTGAACGGTATCATGGCACAGGATACGATGGCTGTGGAGAATAAGTTTGACTATGGTATAGCTTTAGGCATTGGAGCGGAATACAGTATCCCGAAAGTGGGGCATTTCTTAGCTGAGGCTCGTTATTACTATGGATTGGGCAACATCTATGGATCTTCCAAGAGGGATTTCTTCGCAAAAAGTAATTTCGGTCAGATTGTGTTCAAAGTATCATATCTATTTGATATTGTAAAAACCAAGGATGTAAAGAGAAAATAAATAAATTTATAGATTAATGACAACTACAGAAAAATTTCAACAGAAATTGAGCGACTCTAAGTCTGCTCGCTGGTCAGCCTTACTGATCGTGGCTATCACCATGATGTTTGGCTACTTTTTTACAGACGTAATGTCACCATTGGAGCCGCTTTTGACAGCAGCTAAAGAGGATGGCGGCTTAGGACTCGGATGGACATCAGATGAATATGGATTCTTTTCTGGTTCATATGGATTCTTTAATGTATTTCTTCTACTCCTGTTCTTCGGTGGTATCATCTTGGATAAGTTTGGTATCCGTTTTACGGGTGTGATTGCCACATTATTGATGTTTGCTGGTGCGTTGGTAAAATGGTATGCGGTTAGCAATCAGTTTACGGGTACTATCGCTGTGCCTTTCTTTGGTGAATATCAGACCCAAGTGGTACTTGCTTCTACTGGTTTTGCTATTTTCGGTGTAGGTAGTGAGATTTGTGGAGTTACCGTAACCAAGATACTTGCCAAGTGGTTTACTGGTCACGAAATGGCTTTGGCGATGGGTGTGCAGGTTGCTTTGGCCCGTCTGGGTACAGCTGCTGCCTTGAGTGCTTCTCTTCCATTTGCCAAGATGATGGGTAGCGTTTCTGCTTCTGTAGGCTTAGGTCTTGCCCTGCTTTGTGCCGGTATCATGGCTTATCTTGTTTATTGCGTGATGGATAAGAAGGAAGATGCATCTGTTGCTGCGGTTGAAACGGAACCGGAAGAGGGATTCAAGTTCTCTGATTTGGCAGGTTTGGTGAAGACTACAGGTTTCTGGTATGTTGCAGTACTCTGCCTCATGTTCTATGCAGGTGTGTTCCCATTCCTGAAGTTTGCTACCAAGTTGATGATTTTCAAGTATGGAGTAAGTGAAGATGTAGCTGGTTTTATTCCTGCTATGCTGCCTTACGGTACTATTATCCTGACTCCACTCTTCGGTAGTATATATGATAAATATGGTAAGGGTGCAACCTTGATGCTTATCGGCAGTTGTCTCTTGACCTTGGTGCATATCGTATTTGCTTTGCCAATGGATTCGTACGTGGTGGCTATCATCATGATGCTTATCTTGGGTGTTGCTTTCGGATTGGTTCCGTCAGCCATGTGGCCATCCGTACCAAAGATTATTCCGATGAAATTCTTAGGCTCTGCTTACGCTCTTATCTTCTATATTCAGAATATCGGCTTGGCTCTTGTTCCAGTTTGGATTGGTAAGGTAAATCAGGCTAACACTGCGGCTAATGGTGTGATAGACTATACTGAGACAATGACCATCTTTGCTGGTTTCGGTGTAGTGGCTATCTTAATCTCCATTCTTCTTATGATGGAAGATAAGCGCAAGGGATATGGCTTGCAGGAGCCTAATATCAAGAAATAATATTTCTCTGATATGGTCTGCTGATTTTCTGATGCGTTTTATCAGAAATCATATTTGAATGATATTGAGTACTAAATAATTATAAACCCGGATGTTCTCTCATCCTATTGGTGGGATGAGGAACATCTATAAAAAGAAAGGACTAACCATGAACACGACACCTGAAGCTCTTATAAAAGAGTATGCTGACCCGATAGAGCAGCAAGAGATTGACAAGTTCGTCTGTGCAGAAATGGGAAGACAGATTCACCGGTATATCAAAGGTATGTCGGGTACTAAAACT
Organism: uncultured Prevotella sp.; assembly: GCA_900554835.1. Taxonomy (GTDB): domain Bacteria; phylum Bacteroidota; class Bacteroidia; order Bacteroidales; family Bacteroidaceae; genus Prevotella. The sequence goes on from USJD01000047.1 coordinate 19,420, forward strand.
GCCATGCTCAAGTTTGAGGAACGATTGGCAAGTTTGACCTTGCCGGAGAAAGAAAAGGCGATAGCCAAGTATATCGACTTGAATAGAAAGGCATTGGATGGCCTTGATTTGAAGATGATACTGGTACGCTCTGTAGCCAACTATTGTGATACATTCCAATATATGTTGGAATTTGTCAATGACAAGCGCAAGATGATTTTCTATTATCTTCGCCTCAAAGAGAAGTATATCCAGTATCATGAGGTATTTGAGCAGGATGGTAAGTTTGGTATGAAGAATCATACGGGTGAGATTATGCTTTCGCCTCAGTATGACTTCCTCCGTACTTGCTATATTTACAATGACGACTTGAGCATGATGCCTGTGATTGCAGAAAAGAATGGCAAGATGGGGTTGGTTTATCCTGATGGTAATGATACCATTGTCGCAGACTTCCTCTATGATGAGATTTGTTTACGCGATGAATATCCTTATTTTGAAGCTGTCAAGGATGGTATATCTGGACTGATAGATAAGGATGGAAATTTCATCCAGCATTAATTGTTATCCAGCATTATGGAAAGACCTGATGAATTAAACAGATAATCTTTCTTGGGTAATAAACGGATATTTTTTCTTAGGTAATAGAATATAAAAAAAGCTTGGCAAAATTTATTTGCCAAGCTTTTTTTATCCTAAGTATTTCATGAGAATTTTAATCTTTCCACTGTCGCGAAGCTTCAGAATACTTTTTTCGCGAATCTGACGTACACGTTCACGGGTGAGATTGAACTCGCTTCCGATTTCTTCCAATCCTTTCTCATGGCATCCGATGCCATAGCAATAGCAGAGAATATCACGCTCACGAGGTTTGAGAACAGCATCGAGTACGCGCTTCAACTCACTGCTCATTGACTCGAAATCCACCTGCTTGTCTGTACGTGTATCATCACCTGATGCCATCACGTCAACCATTGCATTGTCATCATCCTCGCCACCGAATGGAGCATCGATACTCATGTGGTGATTGTCAGCCTTGATGGTCTGGTCAATCTTAGTTTCCTCCATGTTGGTTATCTTACTCAACTCAGAAACGGATGGCTTGCGCTGATGTTCTTGCTCAAACTTACTAATCTCAGCTTGGATTTTACTCAAAGCGCCTACCTGATTGAGTGGCAGACGAACAATACGGCTCTGCTCTGCAATAGCCTGAAGGATGCTCTGGCGAATCCACCAAACTGCGTATGAGATAAACTTAAAACCGCGAGTCTCATCAAATTTCTCAGCAGCCTTTACAAGTCCGATATTTCCCTCATCAATCAAGTCGGTGAGCGAAAGACCCTGATGCTGGTACTGTTTTGCTACAGAAACCACGAAGCGGAGGTTGGCTTTCACCAATTTATCTTTAGCACGCTCACCCTCGCGGCCACCCTTGCGGATCTTCTGTGCGAGTTCGATCTCCTCATCAATAGAGACCATAGGTTCACGACCAATCTCCACCAAGTACTTATCAAGTGCTTCACTGGAACGGTTGGTTATACTCTTGCTAATCTTAAGTTGTCTCATAA
>USJD01000048.1 GCA_900554835.1 uncultured Prevotella sp.
TCCCCCGCACTTCACGGGAAACGACAAGGGTCTATATGCCACGATGAACAGGTGGCGTATAGACCCTTGATTATTTGGTGATATTCGTAATCTACATTTTCGCTATTATATTTTTATGATATGGTGGATGGCATACAGACGGTAACAATGCCGTTTGCAGCCCTTTTGGGATATGATACGGATGCCGAAAGAGTCGGAATTTTGTGTTTTATGTTGTTTTCTTCACGAATAATTTGGTAGTTACAAAAAAGCGGTGTATCTTTGCAGCAGAATGCTGCACTTGGCTATTTGAAAACAAGTTTTCATTGCGTTTGTTTGCATAGCCAATGAATCAAATAACAAAAATTCTGCTTATGGGAAAGATAGTAGATAAAACAGAGACTAAGATAGTTACGCTTGATGGTGTTGAGATTATCAAGCAGGTAACAAAGGTACTTATGCCTAATGGTAAGTACCGATATCCTACTGTGTATTTTACGGTTAACGATGATGTCAAGGCTCTGACAACAGAACAATTAGACAAAATCCGCATCCCTGTCTATAAACAGTTAATTTGAAATTAATATGGAAGAAAGTGAAGGTTATCCCTTCGTCTTTCAAATGATAGACAGGGATAGTGCAGATGAATGGCTGATTGAAACTTTGCAATATAGATTCAAGTCAGCTAAATCTCATCATTCTTATATTGTAAGAGTTGAGCGTTATCAGGAACATGCTTATTGTGTGAAGTTCTTTGATAAGGCGAATATGAATAGTAAATTGAAATTTAGTCTTCGGACTAACACTTTTGAGCCAAGAATTATTTTCTATACATTGTTCCATATTATGCTTGATGTATTGAAAAGAGATAGCAAAGCCTCATTCTTCTTTGTTGGTGCAGAAGATGAAAATGATGAATTAGGAATGGCGACAAGACGATTTCGTGTATATAAGAAATTCACTACGTCTGTGGTATCTGAAAGATTATTCAAGCATTATGCAATAGAAAATGAGTCTTTGTATATTCTGATTAATAAGAACAGTTGTTCTGATTGTGATGATTTAGCCAAAAGAATTACTGTTGCAGTAAAAAAACTATTCTCTCGTCATTAAAACATAATTAGGTTTATAGTATATATCTGATCACGGGAAAGCAACAAGGGTCTATACACCTCGACAAAAGGGTGTATAGACCCTTGATTATTTGGTGATAGTCGTAATCTACATCTCCGCTTTCAGCAGCTTTATCTCCTCTGCCGTCAGCCCCGTCATATCCATGACCGATGCATCAGGTATTTTTTCTCCCTGCCCACGCAAGAATTTTTCCGTGGGCAGGGAAAAATAAAAGTATCAGAACTCAACGGTTCTGCTTCCGTCTTCTTCTGTGTGGATATGTACTCTTGTCACATCTTCTGGTAGAAGGTCTTCTATAAGTTCTGGCCATTCCAGAAAACATAAGTTTCCTCCATAGAAGTAATCCTCATATCCCATATCATAGACCTCGTCTATCTTTTTGATACGATAGAAGTCAAAGTGATAGATTGGGTCGCCATTCCCTGCGGTATATTCGTTGACAATGGCAAATGTAGGGGATGTGATGACATCATCTACTCCCAACTCTTCACAGATAGCTTTGATAAATGTAGTCTTACCTGTACCCATCTTTCCGTAAAAGGCAAAGACTTTACCATTACCCATGTTGGCCAGAAATTCCTTGGCTGCAGCATGGATGTTTTCTAATGAGTCAATTTTGATTTTCATATTTTGTTTCCTTTTCTTGTTTTCTTTTTCTATCGTCTCCTTGGTGTCAATGTAATGAGTGGTATCAGCATCTCTTCCATGGATATGCCTCCATGCTGGAATGTGTCCTTGTAGTAGGATACATAGTAGTTGTAGTTGTTGGGGTAGGCAAAGAAGGCATCACCATACGCAAATACATAAGTTGTGCTCAGGTTCGGAGCGGGCAGTTGTGCTTTATGTGGCTCCTTGATCGTGAACACTTCCTTGGCATTGTAGGCAAGATTCTTGCCCAACTTATAGCGCAGGTTGGTGTTTGTATTACGGTCTCCTATTATCTTGATAGGTTTTGAAGCCCTAATACTTCCATGATCGGTGGTGATGATGACCTTGAATTCGTCTTGTGATAAACGTTTGAATAGTTCTGCAAGAACTGAATGTCTCAGCCAACTCTGTGTAATGCTGCGATAGGCTGATTCGTTGTTTGCCAATTCTCTCACCATCTTAGATTCAGTACGTGCATGTGAGAGCATGTCGATAAAGTTTACGACCAGTACATAGAGGTCGTTATTCTTGCATTCATTGTATTTATCCAGAAATCTGTCGGCTCCTGCAGAATCATTTATCTTGTGATAACTGAATGTGTAGTGCTTTCTGAATCTTTCCAACTGGGTTTGGATGAGAGGCTCTTCGTTGAGGTTTTTGCCTTCCTCCTGATCTTCATCTACCCATAGGTCAGGAAACATTTCTGCTATTTTGTTTGGCATCAGACCGCTGAATATTGCATTGCGTGCATACTGGGTGGCTGTTGGCAAAATACTCATATACATGTCTTCCTCGATATCGAAGAGTTCTCCGATATCTTGTCCCAACATTTTCCATTGGTCATATCTGAAGTTGTCGATAACTATGAGGAATATCTTTTCACCCTGATCCAGTTTTGGAAAAATCTTGGTTTTGAAGATGTCTGGACTCATGACGGGCTTACCTTCTATCGTCTTGCCGATATTCTTGGGATTTACCCATTCCAAGTAGTTCTTGGTGATGTATTTGGCAAATCCGATGTTGGCTTCTTCTTTCTGCATGGTAAGCAGTTCTGTCATTGAACTTTCGGTGTCGCTCAGTTCAAGTTCCCATTTTATCAGTCTCTTATATACTTCTACCCAATCCTGTACTGTCCGGCAATCCATGATTTGCATGGCGATTTGCTGGTAGTCTTGCTGATAACCGCTTTGGGTTACTTCTGTGACTATATCTTTGCGATGTATGTTCTTCTTGAGAGAGAGCAATATCTGGCTGGGGTTGACCGGTTTGATGAGATAGTCTGCGATTTTTGAACCGATAGCCTGGTCCATGATGTTCTCTTCCTCGCTCTTGGTACACATGACTACAGGGGTAGCTGGTTGGATTTCCTTGATTTGCTGAAGAGTTTCCAATCCGCTAAGTCCTGGCATCATTTCGTCTAAGAGAATCAGGTCGAAGGTCTGCTGTTTGCACTGGTCGATAGCATCCGGACCATTGCTCACAGTTATAACTTCATATCCCTTTTTCTCCAGAAATATGATATGCGCCTTGAGAAGTTCTATCTCGTCATCTACCCAAAGTAATAAACCGTTGCTCATGTTTTTATTTTTTTTAGGTGCTAAAGTACAAAGAATAATTGAATACTGGTAGAAGAATGCTATTAAAGTATGTTAATGTTAAGGAAAGTTTTTATTTGTATGATTCTTGTGGGTATTCGTATGTTTCCTCTTCTTTTATATAATAATTAGGTAAAGATTCCGTTCTTTATCCAAGAATCAGTTTATTAATCCAATTATTCATCAAATAAAAAAATAAGAAGAAATCAAGAAACAATGCTCAAGATTGTAATGATAATGCTATGCGGAATAGGTACAGGTTATCTGCTTCGTAATAAGAAAATGAGTTTTTTAGGCCGCATCATCACGGCGTTGATATGGGTACTCCTGTTCCTGCTTGGTATTGAAGTTGGCTCCAATCCTCGTATCATAGGAGGTATTCAGACCTTAGGTCTCGAAGCCGTTGTTCTTACTATTGGTGGTAGTGCGGGTAGTGTGCTTTTTGCATGGGCATTGTGGAAGTATGTTACTGCTAAACAGATGAAGTCTTCAGGTTCCGCTGATACGGAGAAGGGAGGGAAGGCATGAAAGGTAGCTTGATTATAGTTGGTTTCTTTGTCTTGGGTATCATCGCTGGATTGTGTGATGTAGTTCCTGCCAGTTTTTTAGATAGCGATGTGAGTTATATTGCGCTCTGTTGCCTGATGTTCTGTGTGGGTGTCAGCATCGGGTGTGATACTTCTATTTTGAAGAGTTTCAAGAAGGTGAATCCTCGTTTGATGATGCTTCCGGTGATGACTATTTTGGGTACTTTAGCTGGGTGTGCAGCCGTATCTCTGGTGTTAGGTCACCGTCAGCTTACCGACTGTTTGGCTATCGGTTCTGGATTCGGTTATTATTCCCTTTCAAGTATTTTTATTACCGAATATCGTGGAGCCGAACTTGGAACCATCGCTCTTCTTGCTAATATTAGCCGTGAAATTCTGACGCTCTTAGCCGCTCCGTTGCTGGCGAGATATTTCGGAAAGTTGGCACCTATCAGCGTAGGTGGAGCCACCACGATGGATACTACGTTGCCTATTATTACCCGCGTGTCGGGAGAGAACTTCATCATTGTTTCCATCTTTCATGGTTTCTGTGTTGATTTTTCAGTACCTTTCCTGGTTACTTTTTTCTGCTCTCTATAATCAGTTCTGTATTTCATCAGGAAATGATTTAAAAATATAAATGGCAGACTTCTCCAGCTATTTATTCTGGGAAAGTCTGCCATATTGTTTCTTTAAAAACCATCGAAATCAAAATATTCGTCTTCTAAGTCAAATTTGTCATCTTTGCCTTTCTTCTCTTCTTTGGATTTCTGGTTCTTATTTTCTTGCTTCTGAGTGTTTTCTGTGTCATCATCGAAATAGAAGACATCTTCATTCTCCTCAAGAGGTTCTTTCTTTTGGATTTCCTGCTTTGGAATCTCCTGTTTAGTCTCCTCCTTTTTCAAGATTTCCGGTTTTGCCTCTTCTTTTGGAGTTTCCTTCTTTGGAGTTTCTTTCTTTATAGTCTTTTGCTTTGAAGTTTCCTGCTTTATAGTCTCCTTCTTTGGAGTCTCCTGTTTTGGTTCTTCTACTTTAGGATCAATGATGATCATCTCATCCTCATTTCTTTCAACTTCAGTTTCCTTTTCAGAATTATTTTCCTTTGGAGTCTTTAAGTTGATGTCCTCTTTGATTTCAATACCGTTATTATTTCCGGTTTGAGTATTCTCCTCTTTGATTTCTATAGACTCATTGCTGTTGCTTGGTGCAACATCTTCCATGATTTCTAATGAGTTGTCTATATCATTCTTGTCGTCAAGTATCTCTTCGTCACCGGCTTCAGTCTCTTCTATTTTCTTCTTCTCTGTCACGATTTCCGTAGGCTCCGTTAAGAGAGGTGCGGCATTCTGTTTCAACTTGAGTGAAGCGAAGTGTTTCTGATAGAACTTCTCGTATTCGTTATATGTGAACTGTGTGCCTAAGAGTTCGAGATTTTGTTCGCTGATGAGGATAGCACGAACCTTGTTGAGATGGCGGATGATAGCAGTCTGCTCCGACAGTGCATGTGCATATTGCCATGCTTCATCGTAACTTCTGAATCCTGACATAATCATTCTGTGCAGTCCATCTTGTTCCTCGATATTCATGTCGAAATTGCGTACAAGGTAATGGGTAAAGTTGTATTTAGCCATTTCAAAGAGCAACTGGTTCTCATTCACAGAGTCTGGCTGGTAAACAAGCATGAACACAAAGTTGGCATTGCGTTCATTCGTGAATACTTTCTGTTGGGTGGAATCCTGGTCATTGAGTACAATACTTCTTCTGTTCCATACATCTTCCAAGTCAAACTTTCCGCCATGCAGTCGTTTTCCCGCATTGACTCCATTGACTATCATACCCGCTATTTCGCTGATGCGGCTATTCGGATATTTCTCTACCACTTCCTGCATATCCTTGATGCAGGCATTGGCGTCACCATCGTTGAGCTTGCTCAATCCACCGATAAACAAGAATTTATCCCTGTTTTCTCCCAGTGGGAAACGCTCGGCAGATATGCGTGCATTGGCCTTAGCCTCTTGGTATCTGCTTGCCTTGAATGCCTCGTAGGTTGCCGCATAAAGAGAATCTTCTATATGAACACCAAACTGGGCATTTTCTTTGTAGTATGGATCTGTAAGCAATGTTGTCCATTGGCTTTCAGGATATTTCTCCTTCAGTTTCTGTACATAACGTTCTGCCTCTACCGGCATTTCCTTTCGGGAATATAACAGATAGAGGTGGTAATATACATCGTCCATGTGCTCAAAGTCATCTGCATAGTTGTCTTCCAATCTTCTGAGTGCTTTTTCGCTCAGGGAAAGATTGTCCAACTTATCCTTGAAGATAACGCCGGAATTCAACAGACCATCCTCCAACAGCTTGTTGCTGGCTTCTATTTGTTCTTCTGTAAAAGGAATCTGAGCCAGATAATATTCTCGCTTATGTGGATCGTTTTGTGCACTGTCCGTAACCTGTTTCAGAGAATCTTCCTTGATGGCTACATTGGCAAGAGAATCTCTTACTTCGTCTGTCATCTCTTCAGCACCTTGTGGCGCACTGACCACCGTCTTGTTGATGCGTTGCCAGTTATCTACATTTTCTCGTTTACCCCATAGGCGTTGGAATTGGGTCTTACCCTGACTTACGGCTATAGGGTTGTAGAAATACCAGAGTCCTTTCTGTCCGGTATTTCCTGTTGAGGTATTGTTGTTCTTGTTCGAATTGTTGTTTCTGTTGGCATTTCCACCGTTTTGTGCTTGTTGACGGTTGCTTTCTTCTTCAGCCAGTTTATTCTTTTCTTCTTTTTCTTTCTTCTTGAGCGCATCAATTACGCGGTCGATGGCTGCATTTCTTTCTTTTTCGCTCATCTTGGCAAGAGCCTGGAGAGAGTCCTGCAGGTGGACAGCTTCTGTATGAGGAACTAATTCATCAAGTATTTTAGAACGTTCTGCAAGAATCTTGTAGTCTTTACGGTCTTTGTCAAGCAAGCCGATGGCTTCTCCGTAACAGCGTTGGGCATCACTGTATTTTTCCATCCCCCAGTACAAGTCGCCTAAATGAAGCAAGAGTACACCTTTCTCAATACCACTGCGTGTCGCCTTGGCATTTCCTTTTTCGTATGCAGAGATGGCCTGGACGGTATCTTTCTCGTTGAGATAGATATTACCTATTGCGTAGTATATCTGGTCCAGGTATTCCTTGTTATTGTCTGATGCAGCCATACGTTTCAGACGGCTGATCATCTGTTTGGCATTTCCTTTGGCCATCACCTCTGTCATGGAGATACGGGCATTGAATTCCAGTTCGTATGGTGGATTGAGACGTGTGACATGCTTGAAGGCTTTGTAGGCCTCCTGTTTTTTGCCAATGGCAGCAAGCAACTGTCCTAAGAGAAACCATTCGCGCGCCTTTTGCTTGCGTCGCATCTCATGCTTGATTACTTTGCGGAGATAGGGGATAGCCTGTTCGAAGTCCCCTGTGTGGATATAGTAATCTGCGTATGTGTAGTCCCATTCTTTCTGGGCACGCCAGTGGATGCTGTCTCTTTGCATTTTACGGATTACGTCCTCTGCATCATACTGCCATCCTTGTTCGATATAACATTTAGCCAGCCAGGCCCTTGCCCTGCCGTAGATGGCTGGTTGGGTGGAGTAGAGGCGGCTCATATAGGAGAAAGTGGTTGCAGCACTTTCGAAATCACCTTTGAAAAATTGGGAACGTCCCATCAGCAACCATGCTTTCCATAAGAACGGATTGTATTCCTTACGGCTCAACCATTCAATATCTTTTTCAGTTTTGCGGCGGTTTTTGTTCCATTCCGGACGTTTCTTGATACTGTGTTGATGAATCGCTTTCTCACACTTGGTGATTGCTTTCTCATAATTGCCTTTTCCCAGCTCGCGGCTGTTTTTATTGCTTACGGTATAGAGAGGAATCATCTCCGTGAAGTTGTCCTTATTGCCATTCTCTTTTTCCAATGAACCGTCAATATAGGCTAACGTACCATTATAATAGGTGTTATAACGGGCGTTGAAAGAATGCCACCAGCGGCTCTTCGCAGTATTCTTCTGCGTAGAGCAACTGCCAATACCAATTAGGAGTATAATTGATAATAGGGGAATGATATGTCGGAGATAATTTTGTTTCACTCTTGTATGATTTTAGAATGTTGTCTGCTGATCATCACTTTTTCTCAAGTGACAGCTTGTCTTTATTATACAACTTGTTTTGTAGGGCTTTTATTGTCTTGCTGAGCATAAAAACCATGATACTGACAAAAATAATCGTGGCTCCTGATGGAACATTCAGCACATAACTGGCATAGAGTCCGATGATACAGTCTATCCATCCCAGGATGATGCTTGCAAAAATCATCTGCTTATAGTTATAGGTGAACAGGTTGGCTGTCATCTGCGGAATTGTCAGCAAACTGATAGCCAGTACGATGCCCACCATTTTCAATGAAGCAACAATCGTCATGGCAATGAGTGTCATCATCAGATATTCTATCGCCGCTACCGGCAAGTGCTGCGAGCGTGCAAAGGTGCTGTCGAAAGCTACACTCTGAATCGGACGGAGGAAACAGGTGAATACGGCGATGGTGATACATGTCAGGATGCCCAATAGCCATAAGTCAGAACCTTCTATCGTCAGGATGCTGCCAAAGAGAAACGAAGGCAGGTCTGGCATGAAGCCGGGCGTGAGAAAGCAGCAGATAATTCCTACGCTCATTCCTAAGGTCCAGAACATGGCGATGGCAGAATCTTTCCTGACATCTTTTCTGGATGACATCCATTGAACGCCAAATCCGCTCAGTATGGCAAAAATCATGGCTGCCAGAATCGGATTGGTACCAGTGAATACGCCAATTCCTATTCCGCCAAATGATGCGTGGGTAATACCCCCGCTGATAAATACCAATCGGCGGGTTACGATATAAGTGCCTATGATTCCACACAGGATGCTTGTAAGGAAGGCGCCCAAGAGGGCATTCTGAAAAAATGTATATTGAAGAATGTTCATTTCCTATTAAATATTCTTTTTCAATCCTCGCTTAAGAAACTGATGACTTCATCTTTCAACTGGTCTGGCAAGTTGATGCCTCTGAGGATGAGGCTTCTGTTCCAGCCTGCCACTTCCTCCGGCTTCATCGTATATAAGACTTCTGCAAATTGTTCAACTTCTTCTTCCGTATAATCATCTGCCGCTCGCCCTTTATACGTGTCTAATTCTTCGTCATCATAATATTCTATCTCTTTGGTTGCAGCTTCCATCATGCACTCCTGTTCGCATTTCGTGTTTTCTCCATTACAGGTGTTACACGAAACGCCTTCTTTTAGGGGCTCTTCTTCTCCTTTCCGTTGGGTGAAAAGTCCTATTAGTGCGCTTGCCAGTCCTAAGACAACCAATGCAATAATCAGGTAAATCATTCGATATCTTTTGTTGTGATTATTATTCCTCGCTGATCTCAAATCCTACTTTTTTCAGGTCTTCCCAGAAATGTGGATAGGATTTGCTTACCACTTCAGGATTGTTGATTTCCAGATAAGGTAACTTGAAGGCAACTGGTGCGAAGGACATGGCCATGCGATGATCCTCATAGGTATCTATGGCTTCATAGGTCGGTTCGCAGGTTTCGCCATCCCAGATGAGTGTATTGTTGTTCTCGTCTTGAATCACATAACCTACTTTTCGTAACTCTTTCTTGAGTGCTTCGATGCGGTCGGTTTCCTTGATTTTCAAGCTGGCAAGACCGGTAAACTTGAATTTGATTCCCATCAGACAGCAGCATACTACAAATGTCTGGGCAAGGTCTGGTGAACCGGTAAAGTCGTAATCCAATCGAGGAAGCAGACATCTGTGGGCTTTCAGTGTAACAGTGGTCGGTGCACTGGTATGTATGTTTGCCTTGTCATCTCTATCCTCTGGATTTTGATTGTTCTCAAACTCGGTCTTGACACCCAGAAGACTGAAGATGTATTTGACGACAGAGTCACCTTGCTTGGAACCATCCATCAGTCCCTCTAATCTGATTTCAGAATCGATATTCCCGTTCAAAGCCATCATTTCATACCAATATGAAGATGCGCTCCAGTCGTTTTCGATCAGATACTTTCTTTCTTGGTATGGCTGAGGTTTTACGACAATCGTGTCCACATCTGTCCATTCTGCTGAGGCTCCAAATTCGCGCATGGTCCACAGGGTGAGGTCGATGTAGGGTCTTGATGCAATTTCTCCTGTAAGTTTGAGTTCCAGTCCGTTTTTGAGAATCGGACCGATAAGCAGAAGGGCTGAGATGTATTGTGAACTGATGCTGCCAACCACCTCCAGCTGACCTCCTTCGAGTGCATGACCTTTGATGCGGAGTGGGGGATAGCCTTCTTTTTCTACATATTCGATATCGGCGCCTAAATAGCGGAGTGCATCCACCAGAATACCGATAGGACGATTCTTCATCCTTTCTGTTCCTGTAATCGTATGTTCTCCTTCAGTAGCACTGAGGTAGGCAGTCATAAATCTCATGGCAGTACCAGCAGCCTTGATGTCTATTACCTCAGGCATGTTTCTCAAGGCATTGATGATGACTTCTGTATCATCACAATCGCTGAGATTGCATGGCTGAATCTTACCGCCCGTCATGGCATGGATGATGAGGGCTCGATTGCTGATGCTTTTACTGGAGGGTAAGTTGATGGTGGCGTTGAGTGCCTTAGGTGCTTTTATCTTGTATTTCATCTTATTTTTTTATTATTTCTGAAATGATGGTGAATCCCATCCTTTATTTTTTGTTAGTACTATGTATTTCTTTTCTGAAAGAAGCTCTTTTCACAGGGATAGCCTTTTCTATAGCCAGACAGATTGGCAAGTCGATATCTTCGTCATTGTCCTGACTTCTTGTACCGTAAATGTCGTTTTTGATCTTTTTCGGACCAGGAATCAGCGGACTGTAATAAAGAACCTGTCTCATGCGGTATTTCTGCTCAGGTGTGAATCTGAAGCTCATACTTATGGCATAGTCCATAAAATTGTCAGAATCCCATTCCTCTCCCGAATCATTGGAGCGTTTGATGAGTTCTTTCATCGCAAGGTCATTACCTGCCTGCTTATGCTGTTCAATATATGAAATCAGCCATCTGTCGTAGGCTGGTTTGTTATAGCTCTTGGTGTCGGTACAGTAGTCTGTGTCTGTGCAGCTTTCAATAGGTTCGCTTCCTGTGTCTGTATCTTTCTCTGCAAACACATGCTTGAGTCCTAAATAATGCCCTAACTCATGAGCCAGTGTGACATTGATGTCTCCAGAATCATAGGTGTATCCTTTGTATCCGTGATCAGCGGCAGTATATCTGGATGACTCTTGGTTGATATAGGAACTATTGATGGATACACAGTATTCAAAAGACAAACTGTTCTTATTGATAGCACCTCCTGCGTCCTTCAAACCATCTATTGCGGGATAGCCGTTTTGTTTGTAAGGTAGGTTGCTGATGCCAAGCGTTATGCTGTTGTCTTTTGTCTTCTTGAAGTTATACACCATGACGTTGATGTATTCATTCGGGTTCCATATAATCTTATTTTTCTTCTTGGTTTGATTCATGAAACTGTTGCAATCAATAGGATATTCCCCCGAATATTTGATATATTCCACTCCTGGGGTCTTCAGTTTTTTGCCAGATTCATCGTAGAGGGCAAGTTCAAACTGCACGTGTATGTCCTCACTTGGCACATCTGCCCCCTCACCAAAGTTATATAATTTCCCTGCATAGAGGTCATTGACATTTTGCAGTATTGTTTTCAGACGTTCGTAAGATACGTATTGATTCCTTTTGTTTGTATCATCTACGGCATTTTCATCCTGATACAGGACATGAAAAATCACTGGGAGATGATAGATATAATCATCTCCTGTAATTTCATCACTGTCATGGTCTTGTTCATTGTCTGAATAGAAAGGATCTGGTTCTGACTCTTTACAAGATGAGAAAGTCAGAGCTACCAGAGTAAAGATGATAGATATGTAATACTTCATGCGCATACCTTATTAATATAATAAACCAACTGCAAAAGTACAAAAAATAATCTTTATTCAGTTATAAAATCATTAAAAAGTCCATCTTTTTATCGATAATATGGAAAATAACCTTCTTATTTTGTGTTTTTTCTGATGAACAAACGTGTCAAAATCACAGAAAGTTCTACTTTTTGCCTGCTTTTAATAGTAAAACATATCAAAATGTTTGTTATTTCGGTGATTGCCTTTTCAAAGTGAATTGTCAATGATATATATTTACAAAAATGCACTTATACCAGTATGCCTTTATTTTCCCGTAGATTATAAATGTCATTAGATCTTAACAATGTGTTAGTAAACGGCTATAGAATTGCCAATATGTAGATTTTTGACTTTACAAAATGTTAGGAAATAATGTTGTAAGTTACGGTTTGGTTGTTTTAATGCCAAAATTGATTTAAATCAAAAGTAGGTGAAAAAATATAATAAAATTGCGTTAATAAAATATACAACTTATTGTTTTTTTTCCTATCTTTGCACCAGAAAAAGGAAGTAAAACCTAAAAACGTAAAGATATGAAACGAATAATATTACTCTCTATGATGGTGATGCTGACCATTGCAAGCTTTGGTCGCAAACACATTGAAAAAGCTACTGTTGTTGCAGATACCATTTTCTATGCAGAAAATATGAGCAACGTAGCAAATGCTAATCAGGCAAGTTACTACAGACTCCTTATGACCACCGGTTCTGGCATCAATAAGAAGGATGTTTTCATGGATTACTATATGAATGGTAATTTGAAAGCTGAAGGTGGATATAGCTTCATCGATTTAGGAAATGATAGAAATACTGTCTTCAATGGTGAGGTGACTACTTACTATAAGAATGGTAAGGAAAAATGGCACGGCAAGTATGTAAATGGCAAGCGTGAAGGTTACTTTACACTGCAGCTTCGTGAAGGTGGTGTGGCAGTAGTACAGTTCAAGAACGGTAAATCTGTTCACAATTACTTCACTGTAACTCAAAAGGATGGCACAATTGAGAAGAAACCTCTCTCTGAGATTAGTGCTTTCATGTAATATTCGATAAAATCTCTCTTATATAAATTAAAATTTTATGTTGATATGACCAAAAAGGGTTATCGTCCGTGAGGATGGTAACCCTTTATAATTATGGTATATTCTTGTATGATATGATTCTATATGTCCAGATCAAGTTCTACCGGACAATGATCACTTCCCATGATGTCTGTGTGTATCTTGGCATCAGCGATATTTGCCTGAAGCCTGTCTGATACGAGGAAATAGTCAATACGCCAACCGGCGTTCTTTTCTCTTGCCTTAAATCTATAAGACCACCAGGAGTAGGTAACCTGCTCAGGATATTTGTATCGGAATGTGTCTGTGAAACCGTCATTTAGCAATTCGGTCATCTTTTCTCTTTCCTCATCTGTGAAGCCTGCGTTTTTGCGGTTGCCTTTCGGATTCTTAATATCTATTTCTTCATGTGCCACGTTCATGTCACCACATACGATAACAGGTTTCTTGGCATCTAAGTTCTTGAGAAATTTACGGAAGTCAACTTCCCATGTCATACGATAGTTCAGACGGCGCAGTTCCGTTTGGGAGTTAGGAGTGTAAACAGTGATGAGGTAGAATTTCTCATATTCCAGTGTGATAACTCTTCCTTCATGGTCGTGCTCTTCCACTCCCATACCATAGCTTACGCTCAATGGTTGATGCTTGGTATAGATAGCAGTTCCAGAATATCCTTTTTTCTCAGCATAGTTCCAGTAACTGTTGTAGCCTTCAAACGTCAGGTCGAGTTGACCTTCTTGCATCTTGGTTTCCTGCAGGCAGAAAAAATCTGCATCCAATTCTTTGAACTGGTTTTCAAAGTCTTTACCTACGCATGCTCGCAAGCCATTGACATTCCATGATATAAACTTCATATTGGGTAATAATGTTAAATTAAATTCTTTTGCTTTCTCCGCGAAGCAGGTTCATGAACTCCTGTCGTGTATTGAGAGAATTAAATACGCCGCTATAATCACTTGTAGTAGTGATGGAGTTCTGTTTTTCCACACCTCTCATCTGCATACACATGTGCTTGGCTTCAATGACCACCATGACACCTTGTGGATTGAGTGTTTCCTGAATGCAGTCCTTGATTTGCTGGGTAAGTCTCTCTTGTACCTGAAGTCGGTGGCTATAGATATCCACTACACGTGCAATCTTGCTCAATCCGGTAATTTTGCCATTTGGAATATAAGCTACATGTACTTTTCCATAGAATGGAAGAATATGATGTTCGCACATAGAGAAGAAATCAATGTCCTTAACGATGACCATCTGGTTGTATGTTTCCTCAAAGAGTGCATCTGTCAATACTTTACGGGGATCCTGACTGTATCCACGGGTCAATATCTGCATAGCCTTAGCTACGCGCATAGGAGTTTTCAAGAGACCTTCTCTTTCGGGATCTTCACCAAGCAGGTTGAGGATTTCTTTGTAATGTGCTGCGAGTTCATCCAAGCCCTCGCGAAATTCTGTTTCTGGATTCATTTTCTAATATTGAACGGTTATTTTTCCCTTGACAAGACAAGCCTGTCGGTAGCCCATAGCTCGGATTTTAGCTAACATCTTCTTAGCTTCTTCTAAAGAGCGGAAGTTACCGATTCTGCATATCCAGCGAGGTGAATAAAAGTGTACGTAAACAGGCTGGTCTGGAAATTTCATCTTGATGGCATTTCCAGTCTGTTCTGCCTTGAGACGGTCGTTGCGTGAGTTGCCGCCGGCAAAAGCCTGTACTCTATATCCTGTAACCTTGTAGCTGCCACGCATTACTTTCTTGCGCATATCTACTACAGGTGTTTCTTTTTCTTCTTTTTCAGTGTTCGTCTTTCTGTTCGGACTTTCGTGTGAAACTGTCTTTTCATTGCCAGCTTCGTGGTGCTCTGTCTTTTTTACAGAGTCTGGGAGTGTTTTCTTCTGATTTTCAGAAGTTTTCTTCTGGTTGTCAGGAGTATAGTGTTTTGTAGGGGTTGTGGTTGGGATAGTTTTATCGTCTTGTGGTACCTTTTTCCCATTGATTAATTCGTCTATAGCCTTGCTTTGGGTCACAGTGACAGTACCTAATCCCGGTGTCTTCTTTTGCAAGTGCTCCAGATAGGTCTGACCATTACTCGAAACAGTCATTCCGAGCATGATAGTAAAAAGTAGGACGAATTGTTTCATAACTTTCTTTTATCGTTTTGTTTATGTACTAAAATAAAGGAACCATGCCTGTTCCTTTTTGTGGAGGTACAGGCATGGTTATGTGAAAGCAATTACTTCTTCCAAGCGTCGATGATACCCTTGAAATCAGCAGCCTTCAATGAAGCACCACCGATCAAGCCACCGTCGATGTTTGGCTTAGCGAAAAGCTCAGGAGCATTGCTTGCCTTGCAGCTACCACCGTAGAGGATAGATGTTTCCTCAGCAGCCTCGTTGCCATACTTCTCAGCTACGATAGAGCGGATGTATGCCAACATTTCCTCAGCCTGGTCAGAAGTAGCGGTCTTACCTGTACCGATAGCCCAGATTGGCTCGTAAGCGAGGATGATGTTCTTCCAAGCCTCTGCATCCAAGTGGAATACAGAACCTTCCAACTCAGCCTTTACAACCTCGTTCTGCTTCTCAGCCTCACGCTCCTCGAGAGTCTCACCGCAGCAGAAGATGACCTTCAAACCGTTAGCCAAAGCCAACTCTACCTTCTCCTTCAAGATCTCTGCAGTCTCGCCATAGTACTGACGACGCTCTGAGTGACCGAGGATAACGTACTGAGCACCAGTGCTCTTTACCATCTCAGCTGAAACCTCACCTGTGAAAGCACCCTTAGCCTTGTCTGCGCAGTTCTCAGCACCGAGACCTACAATCTCTGAATCCAAAACCTGAGCTACAGAAGCCAAGTGGATGAATGGAGTGCAGATTACAACATCACAGTTTGGTTTGTCTGCTACCAATGCCTCGTTGATTTCCTTTGCGAGAGCAACACCGTCTTGCAGGTTCATGTTCATTTTCCAGTTGCCTGCTACAATTTTCTTTCTCATTTTCTTTTTCTTTTTAAAAGTTGATAATATTTTATTTGTATCTTCTTTTTCTCTTAACCAGGTTGACCATGCCCATAGGCGGTCTGCAATGGTGAGCAATACCAGTGGCAGTAGGAACCAGAGTACGGTTTGCAGAATTTTCCTTGCCATTCCTTCTGCTGGCAATTTGCCGTATTCGCTCTTTTCCAAAGGTTTGGCGAGCAAATCTTCTGTTGGCAATTCGTTATGGCTCCATTTCTGGATGATGGTACCATTGTGCAGCAGCATCAGTCCCGGATTACTTCTGATCATTGTCTTGAGCGTAGTGGCATCTGTGGTGTAGAATGGATATTCTGCTCCCGTGATGTTTTGCCACTTGGCGATTTCCTTTTCTGTACTTGCTGTCAGACAGATGAATCGGTAGCCGTGGTCTTCTGCATATTCGTAAATCTGGTCTATAGTACCAAAGTTCGAATCGTCTGCCATGGACAGGTTGGGCGAGATGAGCAGGAAGGAGTATCCCTTGTCATGGAGAACTTCCTGTGTGATATCTTCTCCGTTTTTAGTATCTTCTATACTGAAATCATGGATAGGAGGTATGTAACCTTCTTCGGTTTGTATTGTTTTGGAATCGATGAACTTCCATGTGGAGTCTGGATAGTTGTCAATGGTAAATTCTTTTTGTTCACCATTCTTCTCCAAGATGAAGGTTGTTTCAAACTGCGGTTGCTTGGCACCTTCTGGTATTTCCATGCCTTTCTCGATGTTTGCACCGATGTGGTATGGGCGAAAATCAAAGAGAGGCAGACTCCAGAGACTCCAGGTACTTAGGGCCACGGAAAAGAGAATGGTATAATTGATGACTATCCACTGTGTTGGTTTGGAGATAAACCTGACCATCTGATGCGGGAATCTCCAGAGTAAGATGGAGATTCCCAAGAGTATGATGTTCTTACCTAAGGTTTCAAAATTGGTCAATTTAATAGCGTCGCCGAAACAACCGCAGTCCTTGACAGGATTTGCGATGGCTATCCACGTAGTGATGAGTGTCATCACCACCATAACCAACAGTAAAATCTTGGAAGTAAGGCGCCTGCGTATGGCAAATAATAAGAAAATGCCTATAGAAAACTCTAATGCTGAGAGAGCAACAGAAGCGGTCAGCGTCATCCAGTCTGGCACGATACCAGATAAACCAAGCGGTTGGAGATAGTCCGTAATCTTATATTGAGTGCCCAATGGGTCTATGGCCTTCACATATCCAGAGAAAATGAAGGTCACTGCCACAATCAATCTTCCTAAGTTGACTGTCAACTTCTTAATAAGATTACTAATACTCACTCTTTATACCTATTTTATATTGATGATTTATTCTTTTTCCTGCTCTTTCAGTTTGATAGCACCGAAAACGGAATAGTTGATGATATCCATATAGTTGGCATCGATGCCTTCTGAAACTAAGGTTGCACCATGAATATCTTCGATTTCTTTCACGCGTTGTATCTTGGTGAGAATAAAATCAGTATAGCTGCTTACTCTCATAGAACGCCACGCTTCGTCATAGTCGTGATTCTTCTTCAGCATCAATTCCAAAGCTTCCTTGGCATGCAGGTCATAGAAATCCATTGCTTCATCGGCAGTCATATCCACCTCATCTACAAATCCCTTTTCCAATTGTATGATTCCTACGATACCATAATTGATAAGGGCGATGAACTCCGGGCGAATACCTTCGCCTACCAAGGATTCTTTCTTGATTTCAAGCGAGCGGATGCGTTTTGCCTTGATGTATAGTTGGTCGGTAAGGGAAGATGGGCGCAAGATTCTCCAAGAAGCTCCATAATCATGCAACTTCTTTTGGAAAAGGGTGCGACACTCTACCATTACGTCCTTAAACTGCTGTTCTGTTTTTGATAAATCTGCCATAATATTTTCGAAAATCGCTGCAAATTTACGCATTTATTATGAAATAGCCAAATAATTATTTTGTATTTTACATAATTTGCAGTAACTTTAAGTAAGTTACGCTGCACTCGGAAGAAAAAATAAATCGCGATTTATTTTGTTTTTCGCTCAATTTGCAGTAACTTTGCACCCCGAAAAGAAAAAATAATGAGAAATTTATCCAATGCCGAACTGGCGCAAATATTAGACAAAGATATATTCCATAAGATTTCTGATGCAGCGGATTCGTTGCATCTGGAGTGTTATGTGGTAGGTGGTTATGTACGTGATCTCTTTCTGGAGCGTCCTTCCAACGATATTGATGTCGTAGTGGTGGGAAGTGGTATCCAGGTTGCTTCTGAATTGAAAAAGATGCTTGGCAAAAAGGCGCATCTTTCTGTGTTCCGTAATTTTGGTACTGCGCAGGTGAAGTATAAAGATACAGAGGTGGAGTTCGTGGGAGCCCGTAAAGAAAGCTATCAGCGTGATTCTCGTAAACCGATAGTGGAGGACGGAACGCTGGAGGATGATCAGAATAGGCGTGATTTTACCATCAATGCCATGGCCGTTTGTCTGAATAAAGAAAGATTTGGCGAACTGGTAGATCCTTTTGATGGTGTATATGATATGGAAGATGGCATCATTGCTACGCCACTGGATCCGGATATTACTTTTTCCGATGATCCGCTTCGTATGATGCGTTGCGTCCGTTTTGCTACCCAGCTTAATTTTCAGATAGAGCCGGAAACTTATGAGGCTTTGGAGCGAAATGCCGACCGTCTGAAGATTATCAGCGGCGAACGTATTGCTGATGAGATGAATAAGATTATGCTCTCCAAGCATCCAAGTTCCGGTTTTTATTATTTGAAGGATACAGGTTTACTCGAATTGATTATTCCTGAACTGTGCGCTCTTGATAAGGTGGAAACCCGCAATGGGCGTGCTCATAAAAACAACTATGAGCATACAATGGAGGTTCTGGAGAATGTCTGCAAACATTCTGATAATCTCTGGCTTCGCTGGGCTGCTCTGCTGCATGATATAGGAAAACCTAAGAGTAAGCGTTGGGACAACAGTATTGGTTGGACTTTCCATAACCATAATAATATAGGTGCAAAGATGATTCCTTCTATGTTCCGCAGGATGAAGTTGCCTATGGATGCCAAGATGAAATACGTGCAGAAACTCGTAGAACTCCACATGCGTCCTATTGTGATAGCTGATGAGGAAGTGACAGACAGTGCCGTACGTCGCTTGATGAATGATGCTGGAGATGATATCGATGATCTGATGACGCTCTGTGAAGCTGATATTACCAGCAAGAACCATGTACGTAAGCAGAGATTCCTCGATAATTTCAAAATGGTGCGTGAGAAACTTGTTGATCTGAAGGAAAGAGACTACAAACGTTTGCTCCAGCCATGTATCGATGGTAACGAAATCATGGAGATATTCCATCTGAATCCTTGCCGTGAGGTAGGACTTCTCAAACAGGCTTTGAAAGATGCGGTACTTGATAATAAGGTGCAGAATGAGCGGGAACCTTTGATGGAATTGCTCATGAAAAAGGCTGCAGATATGGGGTTGAATGCGTAAAAGATATGGGTTTATATATAAAAATAATAGGCTTGTACAGATAAAAAGCAAAATAGTCCTTACGAATAATCGGTGGGGACTTTTTTGTTTAATTTATAAGAAAACTATAAATACAGAATAATTTTTGTTAAAAAGATAGGTGGTAAGCGACAAGTTTGCCATATTATTAGTAATTTTGCACAGTCAAAACTTAAAGGAATCTTAGAGTTTCCCAAAAAGACTACGTCATTCAGGATGTGTTGGCGGAGGTAGTGAGGCATGTGAGCCTTGCTTTTTATATTTAGAGGTAATAATCATTATAATAATATAAATAGGTATGAAAATTAAAAACGTTTTGTTTGTTGCAGCAGTTTGTGTTCTTGCTGCTTTGACATCATGTGGTGGAAGTAAGAAGGGCGGTCTGCCTAACTTCGGCGACGATGAGTTCGCTGTGGCTACTATCGGTACTTCCAGCGCCGCATTGCAGACTACCTATCCTGCTACCATCAAGGGTATCCAGGATGTAGAGGTGCGTCCTAAGGTTTCAGGCTTCATTACAAAGGTTTTTGTACATGAGGGTCAGACTGTATCTGCAGGTCAGGCTTTGTTCTCTATTGATAGCGAGACTTATCAGGCTGCAGTTCGTTCAGCTGCTGCAGCTGTCAATACTGCTAAGGCACAGGCTAATACCGCAAAATTGACTTATCAGAACAATAAAAAGTTGTATGATAGTAAGATCATCGGTGAATATGAACTTTCTACTGCTGCCAATAGCTTGGCTACAGCTCAGGCTCAGGTAGCTCAGGCAGAGGCTGCTTTGGCTTCTGCTAAGGAACAGTTGGCTTGGTGTACTGTTACCAGTCCTTCTGCTGGTGTGGTTGGTAGCCTTCCTTTCAAGGTGGGTGCTTTGGTTAGCGCTTCTGGTCAGGCTTTGACCACTGTTTCTAACATCAGTACCATGGAGGTGTTCTTCTCACTCTCTGAGTCTCAGATCTTGAGCATGTCTAAGACCAATGGTAGCATTCAGGCAGCCATCGCAGCGTTCCCAGCTGTCAAGTTGCAGTTGGCAGACGGTTCTATCT
>USJD01000049.1 GCA_900554835.1 uncultured Prevotella sp.
ACCCACGCAAAAGACCACAATGATGGCAGCATAAATACCACTGCACATCAGAATCATCTTCCTGAGGTTGGCACGGGTAGTCTCTATGTTGTAGATTCCTATAGAGATAAGTGAAAAACAGGGCGTATAAATGAGGATGTTGATGACCGCCCCTAAATGATCGTGCATAGCACGGAATCCGAAAGTCATCTGTATCACATATTGTATCGCCAATCCAATCAGGGCAATCACGATTATCCATCGAGAACGCTCATACCGCTTATTCTCCCATCTTACATGCAGATGAGAGAGTGCCACGATGAAGGCATTGACGAGCATGAATATGAAACATGCGAACTGGAGTAGAAATAATGAATTCATAGGCTTCTTTGCAACTTAAAGATGCAAATCATTACGCTTTCAACTTAAACGAGTTTTCTATACTCATTATTTCATCGCTGAAAGTAGCATCGATTTTCAATCGCTCCTCCACTTTTGAGCAACTGTGAATCACAGTACTATGATCTCTGTTTCCTACAAGTTTACCGATGCGTGAAGCAGGCATTTTGGTATATTTCTGTGCCAGATACATCGTCACCTGTCTTGCCACCACATAATCACGCTTACGACTCTTACTGTTCACGGCAGCTGTAGTCACATTATAATGAGTACAAACCTTCTCTACGATATCATCTATCGTCAAAGGCTTGTCATCCACCTTCACGGCTCTCTTGATAACGCGTTCAGCCAAGCGGATATCAATATTGCTGTTATACACAATGCTATAAGCCAGCAAACCATTGATGGCACCCTGCAAATCACGCACACTACCATTACAGGTTTGAGCAATGAAACTAACAACCTCCTTGGATATTTTCAAACCATCACGACGTATTTTATTGCTCAAGATATCCACACAGAGCTGCTCGTTCGGTTTTTCCAATTCACATACCAAACCACAAGAGAAACGCGTCAGAAGGCGATCTGGCACATCTTTCAAATCTACCGGAGGACGGTCACTTGCCAATATGATGCGCTTACCATTACGGAAGAGATGATTGAAGATATGGAAAAACGTATTCAATGTCTTTGCCTTGCCTGCCCAATCCTGAATATCATCAACAATCAGCATATCAATAGACTGATAGAAATTGATGAAGTCATTGCTTGAATTGTGCAGAATGGCATCTGTATATTGCGTCTGAAAGAGACGGGCACTCACATAGAGCACGCGTTTTTGCGGATACATTTGCTTAGCCTTTACACCAATGGCATTGACCAAATGTGTCTTACCGCTACCAGACGGACCATAGATAAACATCGGATTAAACTGACTTGTATTAGGATGTTCTGCAATAGACAATCCCACAGAACGTGGAAGCTTATTACTTTCACCCTCCATGTAGTTATTGAAAGTCAACTTAGGATCAAGTTGGGTATCAATATCATCCATTTGAGATTCTCCAGCTGCAGCAGTCTCGCTTCCAGCCTGAGCCTGATGACTCTTAGGACTCAAGACATTAGCATCATCAGGATCTAAAGGCAAAGGGGTAGTACCACCAGGAGCATCCTTGACTACCACAACACGATAAGTCAGACGAATACCTTCACCAAAATTCTGATGCAATACCTTGCTCAGTAAGTCCACGAAGTTTGCTTCCAAATACTCATAGAAGAAAGTACTCGGAACTCTAACCAGCAAAGTTTTCGTAGCCGGCTTATACGACTCGAAAACAATGGGTTTAAACCACGTATTGAAATGTTGCTCAGAGACATGCTCACGGATAAGCGTAAGACAATTGTCCCAAAGAGCTTTAGGACTTGCTAACATTATATCGATAATTGCTTTAAATTATTGCTCAAATTAGTGAAAGGCATCCCAAAAACGCCAAACTCACTGCAAAATTATAAAATAAAACGCAGACCACCAAATCTAATAATTTAAATTATTTTAATATAGTCTTATAACCTCTTAATTATCAGATACTTAATTAAGTTATCCACAATTTTCAGTCCTTTGACTCGTTTTTAGACTTAACTCTCTGAAACAGAATAGCTTAGAAGCTTTTTAAAGAAAAGAATAGAAAAAGAGTGAAACAAAATCGTAACACCCTCGAAATAACTCACAAACAATTAGTTCGAAAGTTATTTCGAGGGCGTGAAACATTGTATCCGCTTATTTAGACTATTTTTATTTAAGCACAGGCGGCTTTTTAAAGACATTCGCCTCTATTACTTGTCTTTTTTACCAAAAACAGAGAAGTGAACATAGCGCTTAGGATGCTGTTTCAAATCGATAACTAAAGAATCCGCATGGCGCATGGTCGAATTCATATTATCATAAAGTTGGGTATCATTCATCAGCAAGCCGAGCGTACCCTTGTTGCTGTTCAACTTTTCAGTAAATGCCTGTGTATTCTCCAATGTCTTGTTGACACGATCCAGCGTACCCTGTACATCCAAAGATGCCAGATTGGAAGTCAACTTGTTCGTATTATCCAAAACACCATTGGCACGATTGATCATACCAGGAACCTGCTTGTTGAGACCTGCCATCAAGGTATTCAACTCACGGGTAGAAACCGTAAGATTGCCCGTAATAGTTTGCACATTATGCAAAGAAGCAGCCAATGCAGGGTCTGCCAAGAGCGCATTCAAGCTACCCAAGATAGAATCCAGTTTAGGGAGCATCTTCTCGATAGTAGGAACCATAGCCGAAACCTTGCCCAAAGCACCCTCATTGACAGCTCCAGGTATAATACCACCAGCCTCAATACGTTCACGAGGATTATTAGCCAACAAGATATTCACTTGCAAATTACCCATCAGGTCTTTCACAATTTCAGCCTGACTTCCCTTTGGAATGCGCAGATTTTTATCAATATCAGCCTTCACCTTGATAGGACCAGACTGAGTATAGTCAAAATCCACAGCATCAACAGTT
The DNA here is from genome assembly GCA_900554835.1 of uncultured Prevotella sp. Lineage (GTDB taxonomy): Bacteria > Bacteroidota > Bacteroidia > Bacteroidales > Bacteroidaceae > Prevotella. Next base: position 2,924 of record USJD01000049.1, read on the forward strand.
CCTACCTTATAACCATCAGCATAAATTGGCGTTGAAGCACCCAGTCCCTGGATGTCGGAAAACGTCATATAATAATAGTTATTGGAAGAAAACAGATTGATTCCCTTCAGAAAATTAATTCCGAAGTACATAATCAAAATACCTACAATAGCCACAAGAGCTATTCTTATTTCCTTGGTAATTTTCATTCTCCTTTATTTTTTATTCTGTTTAAATTCTCGAATTGCCTGATTCACGTCGTACTTCTGTCCATCCTTAAAGGCGATGATAAATGCCTCAGGAAACTTATCCAACAAGGATTTACGAAGTCGGAAGATCTCATTATAATTAGCAGAAGAGCCCATCGTGTATTTCACCATACCTCCCTCCTGATAACTTGCATAACCTGTTTCTCCTTTGAAATGCGCATCACCTGCTCGAAGCACACGGTTGCTCACAAAAATCTGCACTTTGAAGATTGGGGCATGAGCGTCTTTCTCTCCAACGGAAGTATCCCTTGCCTGCGACTGTCGCTTGGTTTCCTCACGCTGATAAGTATCTGGCACAATCTTTGGCATTTCACTGTCGTCTGCAGATGATGCCGCACGATAAGGCACAGAAACTCTTCTATCATACTTGTTCTTATACTGTTCAAAACCGTGGAAGATAGCCTTAGCCACATCATCCACGCGCGATTCATTGTTGAGCAGTTCCTCCTCATCAGGGGTGGTGATAAAGCCTAACTCTATCAAACAGCTTGGCATAGAGGTCTCGCGAAGAACCAGGAATCCAGCTTGGTGAACTCCTTTATTCGGGCGGTTGGCCTCGTTGCAAACACACTTTTGAATAGAGCGGGCAATCTCTACACTGCGCTCCATATTCTTACCTTGAATGAATTCAAAGATAATATAGCTTTCAGAAGACTTCGGGTCAAATCCCTGATAAGTCTGCTGATATCCCTTCTCCATGGAGATGACAGCGTTCTCTCGCATAGCCACATCCAGATTATCCTTGGCACGGTGCATACCCAAGGAATAGGTTTCAAAGCCTCTGGCTATCTTACCACCAGGCAAGGCATTGGTGTGTACTGAAATAAACAGGTCAGCACCAGCCTTATTGGCAATATTTGCTCTTTCCATCAACGGAATGAACACATCAGTCTTTCGGGTATAAATGACACGCACATCTGGCATACTACGTTCTACATACTTACCAAAAGCCAATGCCACCCGCAGGTTTATATCTTTTTCTTTGGATCTGGCACCCATAGCACCCGCATCATGACCACCATGACCAGGGTCAATAACAAGCGTAAATCTATCATTGGCAGCAAAAGAATATGCCACCAACAAAAAGGACGCAACCAGCAAAAGAACTATCTTCTTCAACATACTATTTATTATGATTGTGCAAAATTAAGCATTTAATGGCAGAAAACCAAAAGATGCAACAAAGTTTTATTATTTATTAAGTGAACGCTCAAACAGAAACTCCACACCAGCTCCTTCACAATCGGCACCCATAGGTGGATTCTGCTTGATGATTTTCAGATGAATTTCTTCTATAGTTGGGAAACGGCGAAAAAGACGATCACCGATTCTGCCTCCTACTCTCTCTATCAATTGAGAAGGAACAGACATCTCCTGGGATACCAACTGATAAACCTCTGCATAATTCAAGGTATCATTGACATCATCACTCGTCAATGCATCCGTAACATCATATTTGATACGTAAACTTACAAGATAATCATTCCCCGTTTTTCTTTCCTGTGGCAAAACACCATGAAAGGCATGGAACTTCAAGTCTTGCAAAAGGATATAGCTCTGACGTAAATTCATCATTGTTCTCCTCCATCAGGCTGTTCATCACTACAAGAAGTTAGCAGTTCATCATCCTTCAAGTAATTTTTCAAGGCACGTTCTACACCCACCTTCCAGGTATTGATACTCTCAGAAGTGAGCTGCAACTGACTAACCAGTTTGATAACATGCTTGATAGGCATACGATAGCGCAACACACCGGAAATCAACTTGGCATAATTCCAATACTCCGGATTAAACTTCTCGCTCAATCCCTCCACGGTGATCTTATAACCACGCTTGTTGACAAACTGGAAATCATATCTCTTGCCCCCCTCACTGAGAACGGTCTTCACGATTTTACCTTTGGTAACAGATTTTGGCAACATGATGCCTTCCTCATCATCTTGCAAACCTGTGAATATCTCGTAAGGATGACCATTGAGCAAGCCCACCAATGCCACCCATTTCTCCTTGTTATTCTGGAAACGGACAACATCACATTCCAATTCTCTTGGTCGCACCTCAACCACATCCGGTTGCATATTCTGAACATTGACAGAATCTCCGACTACCTTATGCAAACTGGCTTGCAGCTTACCCCAATCAACTTGCTGGTCAGCAAAACGGTTGCGCAGGTTCTCCAAACTGCTCTTCAAATCATCGACGAGTGCAAGTCGAGCCTCTTCAAAAGTCATATTTTCTGTATCAATCATATTAAACGTTTAATAATTTGGTGCAAAATTAAACTTTTTATTCTAAATGATGAAACGTTTTAGGAGATATTTCTTAAAAAGATAGCAGTATATGCCACTTTTTAGAAAACTTTATTTACCTTTGCAATAGAATAAGGAGGAAAACGATATCAAGAAACATCAAAAATAAAGAATATGGAATCAATTAAAAACAGAACAACCATTCGCAAATATTCCAACCGTGAAGTAAGCGATGAATTACTGAATCGGCTGATAGAAGAAGCAGAACGTACCCCTACGATGGGCAATCTCCAGCTCTACAGTGTCGTTGTTACCAGAAGTGAAGAAGGTAAGAAAGCACTTGCTCCAGCACATTTCAACCAACCTATGGTGACAGATGCATCTGTTGTACTTACCATCTGCGCTGATTACCGACGTACAACCATCTGGGCAGAGAACCGCAAGGGCACCCCTGGTTATGACAACATCCTGTCATTCATGAATGCGGCTACAGATGCCCTGCTCTTCACGCAGACATTCACCAACCTGGCAGAAGAGGCTGGCTTGGGAACCTGCTTCTTAGGCACCACGGTGTATATGCCTAAGATGATTATCGACACCTTGAAATTACCAAAGCTCGTGATGCCTGTTGCCACCCTCACCATAGGATGGCCTGACGAGCAACCAGCCAAGAGCGATAGACTCCCATTACGCAGTATCATCCATCAGGAAGCATACAGTGATTATACCCCAGAGAAGATAGATGATTTCTATGCAGAAAAGGAATTCTTGGAAGAAAACAAGGAATTTGTAAGAATCAACAACGTAGAAACTTTGGCACAGGTTTTCACAGACATCCGTTATACGAAAAAAGATTGTGAGGCCATGAGCATTGGTTTTATGGATGCACTCAAGCAGCAAGGATTTATTTAAAGGTAAAAAAGTAAAAAGGTAAAAAAGTAAAAAGATAAAAAGGTAAAAGGGTAAAAGGGCAAAAGGGCAAAAAGCCCCTCTCCCTCTTTGCGCCCCCGTTCCCTGCGATTCCATCGCAGGTCCCCCGTAATGTTAAAAGCCCCTGATGTAATAACACACCAGGGGCTTTATAATTTTACGAGGGAATGGGGTTATAAAGGGTTAAGGCTTTTTTACCTTTTTACTTTTTTACTTTTTTACCTTTATTCAACCACGATTGGCTTGTACTTAGGAACCAATGCCTTCATAATGCACCAACCAACGAGATAAGCCACTGCACAGATGCAGAAGATAATCATATAACCAGCTGGCTTGCCATCAAAGCCCATGAAAGTAAAGGCAGCACCCTGACCCTCAGCATAGGTAAAGAGCATACCAGAACCCTTATTGATGAGGAAAGAACCTACACCACCTGCCATAGCACCAATACCAGTGATAGTTGCAACGGTAGATTTTGGGAACATATCACCAATGGTTGAATAAAGGTTGGCAGACCATGCCTGATGACCAGCACCTAAAAGACCGATAATGATAGCAGGCCACCATGCACTATACTCACCCATAGGCTGTGCTATCAGACCCAACAATGGGAAACATGCAAAGATCAACATCGCACGCATACGGCCGATATAAGGATTCATACCCTTCTTATCAACAAAGTAAGTTGGCAGATAACCACCACCGATACTCAAGATGGTAACAATCGCATAAAGGGTGAAAATCAAAGCAATACCCATGCTTGAGTCAGAAGAATAACCATACTGATCTGAGAAATAAGCTGGAGCCCAGAAAAGGAAGAACCACCATACACCATCAGTCAAGAACTTACCTGTGATAAAAGACCAAGTCTGACGGAAGGTAAAGCACTTCAAGAAACCGATAGTCTTCTCTTCTTCCTCATCACCTGCTGTCTTTTCAGCCTCAACCTGCTCAGCTTCCTCATCCTGATTGATATAAGTAAGCTCAGAGTTATTAACATACTTGCTCTTGGCTGGTTTGTCATAGAGCCATACCCAAAGGCCCATCCAGATATAACCGAGCACACCGATAATGATGAAAGCCCACTCCCAACCCATGGCGCGAGCCAAGAGAGGAATAGTAGCAGGAGCTGCCAATGCACCTACAGAAGCACCACTATTGAAAATGGCTGTAGAGAAAGCACGGTCCTTCTTTGGGAAATACTCTGCTGTTACCTTGATAGCTGCAGGGAAGTTACCAGCCTCACCAACGGCAAGAATCAAACGGCAGGAAAGGAAAAGCCATACACTGATAGTGGCAATAGCAACTGCTGCATCACTACCAGCCTGAACCAGGCGCAAAGCTTCAATTGAATCATAGCCTTCTACCTGCATAGCTACCCAACCGCAACCAGCATGCATCACAGCACCAGTTGACCATACGAAGATGGCGATGAGGTAACCTTTCTTAGTACCCATCCAATCCACAAACTTACCTGCAAAGAGGTTTGCTATGGCATAGAAAATGGAGAAGAGACCGGTAATCGTACCGTAGTCATCATCAGTCCAGTGGAACTCTGGAGCGATAAAATCTTTCCATGTTAATGACAAAACCTGACGGTCCATGTAATTCACGGTGGTTGCCAAGAAGAGCAACGCGCAGATGACCCAACGGAAGTTGGACATCTTACTTGTTTTAATAGCGTTCATACTTACTATCTATAGAGTCTGTTTAAAATTAGCGTTTAAATGAGAACGAAAAATCTCTTGTGGACAAATGATGCCCACAAGAGGATTATTTTCATATTATTTCATCTCTGGAATTTTAACTACCTGCATATCATTATAGATCAGGTTCTCACCAGCCATACCCCAGATAAAGGTATAGTTGCTTGTACCAGCAGCGCAATGGATAGACCACTCTGGAGCAATCACAGCCTGCTCGTTGTTCAACCAGATAGGACGAGTCTCCTGTGGTTCACCCATTACATGGAGAATCTTCTGACCCTCTGGCACATTGTAATAGAGATATGTCTCCATACGACGGAGGTGAGTATGAGCTGGCATGGTGTTCCATACTGAACCCTCCTTCAACTCTGTGACACCCATCTGCAACTGGCAGGTACGTACACCAGCAACACCATCGATAATCAACTGATGGATAACGCGGTCGTTACTTTCCTTCAAGCTACCAGCCTTGATGTTGTTAGCATCCTTCAATGTTACCTTCTTGGTAGGGAAGGTCTGATGTGCACAAGCACTGTTCATATAGAACTTAGCTGGCTTATTGGCATCCTTGCTGGCTACTTCAATATTCTTGGCACCACGACCTACATAGAGAGCCTCCTGGAAACCGAGCGTATATTTCTTGCCATCTACAGTAACAGTACCTTCGCCACCGATATTGATGATACCCAACTCACGATTATCGAGCAGGTTTTTCTGATCGTTTGGCTTGTCTGTATAAAGAGGAGCGATAGAAGTCAACTTCAAAGGAGCAGTTGTAGGCTGCGCACCACCAATCAGGAAACGGTCAAACATCGTGTAAGTCCAGTTTACCTCACCTGGAGCAAAAACCTTCTCGATGGCATACTCACCACGAAGACGGTCTGTTGTGTAATGCTTAGCATCCATTGGGTTGCTTGCATAACGAACATTGTAATTAGTGTAGGCATTTTCTGCCTTCACCTCATAAGCGCTCTTGCAGCACTGTGCAAAACCAGCACCAGCAACGAGCAACATTGCAAATGATAATAATACCTTCTTCATTACTAAAATCTTTATATTATTTTTTATTTTTCAGAATTATTTCTATCTTTCTGTTTATTTCTGCAAATCCTCAGCAGCCTTCTTCTCTTCTTTCACGATGCGCTGACGATTGATAATCATCAAAGCTACAGTGATGACTGTGAGCACACCCATACCGATGTATGAAAGTTTCACACCTCTATAGATAATCCAGCCGAAGAGTGATGAAGCAAAGTCGAGAGCACCACCAGAGAAACCATCTGGAATATGAGCAGCCTTATCAGCTGTTGCAGCATATACCTGATTAGCTGCCAAGGTAAAGTCTGGAGCCATATCGGTTACAAAGTAAAGACCGATTACCAATGCAAAGAGACCGATAATAAGGGTCTTTACAACATTACCTTTGGTAAATGGCAATATCATTGGGAAGAGGTAGAACATACCTGCCAAAGATGCCAATGGCAAGAACTGGTTGCCTGGCAAGAATACTGCAATAGCCAAGATAACAGGAATCAAGATGACAGATACTACCAATGTTGTAGGATGACCAATGACAAGAGCAGGACTCATACCGATATGTACCTTCTTGCCATTGAACTTAGACTTCACCAACTCCTGAGTCTTCTCTGAGATAGGTTTCAAACCTTCAATAAACAAAGAAGTGATACGTGGAATCAGTTCCATCACCGCTCCCATGGTAACACCTAAGAACAATACCTTCTTAATATCAAGCTGTGCAGCCCAACCGATCAAGGCACCAACGATGACACCAAGAACCAATGGTTCGCCTAATACACCAAACTTCTTCTTCAAACCCTCTGCATCGATATCCAACTTAGAGAATCCAGGAATCATATCCAGAAGTTTGTTGAAACCGATAGCCAAAGGCATAAAGCTCTGGCAGAAAGGCTGAGGAATAGAGATACCATCCAAATCATAATATTTCTGGAATTTCTCTGCTGTCAAGTCAGCACAGATCAGAGTAATGATGTAGCAAACGACCGCAGCGAAATAACCCCACAACAAACTTTGACCCATCACAAAGTAAGCTACCGCACCGATGAAAGCAAAGTGCCAGTAGTTCCAGAGGTCAATATTGACCGTACGGGTTGTCTTGGTAATCAACATCAGGAAATTGACACCCAGACAGATTGGGATAATCAAGGCACCCACCGCAGTATTATAGGCAACTGCTGCAGCAGCAGGCCAACCCATATCGAATACATTTAACTGCAGATGATAAAGGTCGGAGATTGCTTTCAATGGGTCATTGAAGTTAGTTGTCAACAAAGCAGTAACAACACCCAAGCCTACGAAACCCACGCCTACGAAGAGTCCCGACTTCAGTGCCTTACCGAATTTCATGCCAATACACAAGCCGATGACGGTAAAGATGATTGGCATCATCACACTCGCACCTAACCTAATGATATAGCTAAATACCTGTTCCATTTTAATTTTTAATGAATGTTAGTTAATAATTTTGGGCACCCATATAAAGTGCAACATTGATTTGTTTCAAGTTTTATGGGCACAAAGATACACTTTTTTCTTTAAATTCAATACGTTTTCATTAAAAATATTACTTAAAAAAGAATCCCACCCGATATTTTCGGATGGGATTGATATGATTTTGTACATTTTCAACAGATTTTCGCCTCTGCTTAATCCTGATAATACACTCTCTTTACTCGATTACTGATAGTAGTCAGCACCTCATAAGGTATCGTGTCGAGAATATCGCTGAGCGTCTGTACTGGCAATTGCTCTCCAAAAATTTCCACACTGTCGCCTTCCTTGCAATCAATGTCTGTCACATCGATCATGGCTACGTCCATACAGATGTTACCTACATACTCTGCTTTCTGACCATTCACCAGACAATAAGCATGACGGTTGCCGAGATGACGGTTCAAACCATCAGCATAACCGATTGGAATGGCTGCTATCACGCTGTCCTTATCCAGGATAGTACGACGGCTGTAACCGATACTCTCCCCTGCCTTGATGTGATGCATCTGCAGGATAGTCGTCTTCAGGGTACTTACACAGTTGATGGTCTTGTTGTTGCGGGAATTGATACCATAAAGTCCCAATCCCAAGCGACACATATCCAACTGTCTGTCAGGGAAATGCTCTATACCTGCAGAATTGCAGATATGGCGCAATATCTTATGATCGAAGGCAGCCTGCAACTGCTTGCTACCCTTATCAAACAATGCAAACTGCTGGGCAGAGAACGCATCGAAGGAATCATCATCACTACCTACAAAATGCGAGAACACACTTCGTGGTATGATGGCATTCTGATGTTTCAGTCGTGCTATCAATTCTTCCATATCATTTTCCGGATCAAAGCCCAGACGGTGCATACCTGTATCCAACTTGATATGTACAGGGAAACCTGTAACACCCTCTTTTTCTGCAGCCTTGATCAGTGCGTCCAGAATACGGAAAGAATAAACCTCTGGTTCCAAATCATAGTCGAACATGGTCTTGAAGGCTGTCATCTCCGGATTCATAATCATGATATTGCTTGTAATACCATTCTTGCGAAGCGTAACACCCTCATCGGCTACTGCTACGGCAAGATAATCTACACGATGATCCTGCAATGTCTTGGCGATTTCTACCGCTCCTGCTCCATAACCATCCGCCTTGATCATACATACCAACTTGGTCTCTGGTTTCATGAACGAACGGTAATAGTTCAGATTAGCCACTACTGCATTCAGATTTACCTCCAATGTGGTTTCATGCACTTTCTTCACGAGCAACTCTGTGAGTTGGTCAAAGCCAAACTGACGGGCACCCTTCAGCAGGATAACCTCATCGCGCAAGGAGGCAAACACCTCACTCTTGATAAAGTCCTCAATATTACGGAAGAAGAATTTCTCTGAAATCTGAATCTCATCACTCTGTTCATACAACTGCGGACCGACACCGATGAATTTGACCACACCACGCTTACGGCATAAGTCAGAGACCTCTTTGTACAAGTCCTTAGGATTCTCACCGCTCTGGAAGATATCACTGAGTATCAACGTATGACGGCGCCCCTTATGATCAGGACGGCGACTCATAAAGTCGAGAGCGATATCGAGTGAATTGATGTCTGAGTTGTAACTGTCATTGATCAAAGTGCAACCATGCTGTCCTTCCTTGACTTCCAATCGCATAGCAACCGGTTCAAGAAGTGACATACGCTTATCTACTTCCTCTGCAGTCAGCCCCAACTTACGGGAAACAACTGCCGCTATAATAGAATTGGTGACAGAAGCCTCATCAATAAAAGGTAGAGAATAGCTATCCTCTTCACCTTTATATATATAGGTAATAATAGACAGATTACCCTTCTTCTCTATATTCTTCACATAGAAAGGAGCCGTAGAATCCTTCAAGGACCAATACAGTTTTTCACCCTTGTAATCATGATATTCACCTACCACCTTGGCAACGATTTCGTCATCACCATTATAGACGATGGTTTCTGCATCATGGAAAAGAATGATCTTCTCACGGCACTTAGCCTCCAAAGACTCGAAATTCTCCTGATGCGCAGAGCCTAAATAAGTAAGCACGGCTATCGTTGGCTGAATGATGTCACGAAGAGCAAGCATCTCGCCAGGTTGACTGATACCAGCTTCAAAGACACCAACCTCGGTCTGCTCGTTCATCAACCATACAGACAAAGGCACACCTATCTGAGAATTGTAGCTGCGCGGACTGCGGGTGACAAACATATTTGGAGAAAGCAACTGATGAAGCCATTCCTTGACCATAGTCTTACCATTGGAACCGGTAATACCTACAATAGGAATATTAAATTCATCACGATGGCGCTCTGCCAGACGCTGGAGAGCTTCCAGCGTATTAACCACCTTCAGGAAATTAGCTTCCGGATAGTCAGAAGCATACCCTTTAGGCACATTAGTAACTACGAAATTTCTAACACCACGACGGTACAACTCAGGAATGTAGTTGTGACCATCATTACGCTCTGACTTCAAGGCGAAGAACAGAGTTTCCTCTGGGAAACAGAGTGAACGGCTATCGGTCAAGATGAAACCGATATTCGTATCCTTGTCTCCATAGCGACGCGCACCTATCAGTGTGGTTACCTTTTCGATAGTATAAGTCATTATCTTACTTTTTAAAATATTCTATATGAGATCATCATGTCATTTCCCCAACTGGTACTTTTCCATGAATTTCCGTTCTTTTTCCTGTGCATTGGCAAGAAAGGTCTTGTATTCCTCACTCTCCGGATTGAAAGGTCGGTGTCCAAGGGCTTCCCGGATAGGTTTCCATTCCTCTAAAAAGCCCTCGGCAGTCTTGCCAAAGTAAGCCATTCGGAACTTCTGCCAGATATATTCCACTGCCAGTTCGCTCGGATGAAGCATATCTTCCTTGTAAAAGCGATAATCTCTCAGTTCGTCACAGAGGATTTCGTAGGCAGGGAAATAGCGCACCACTTCTGGAAAGCGCTGACAAAGTATATCTGCCGCTAAAAGAAGCGTAGCCTTGGAAAGTTGACTGCCATGGAATCCATATTTCTGGTAACGGATAGGACTCACCGTCACGATGATGTGTCTGACTCCTTGACCGAGCAATGCCAACACCGCCTTGGAAAGTTCTACCACGCATTCACCCACTGTCAGTTCCTTTTCCTCAAACAGGCGTTGCGGACGCTTCTGGCAGTTATCCACCACTTCACCCGTCTCCTTCAGGATATACACATGATTGGTTCCGAGCGTAAAGACAGCCACATCCACCTTTCGATCTTGGTTCTGGTATTCTGCGCCTGCCTTCAAACCTGCGGTACAAGGTTCCCCCTTGAGATATCGGTCCACGGAGTGATATACGCTCGTAGGATTGTACATGACTCCGTATGGATTGACCATGGCACGGAAGCGATTCTCGACAAAACGATTGCCGAGATGATCCGCAAAACAACTGCCCACGAAAAGCAGTCTGTCAGAAGGCTGTATCTCAAAGTCAGCCTTTTCTATGTTCACTTCCGTTCTAAAGTCCATATTGCTTATTTTTCTGTTACTTTATTTTTCTTCCATTCAAAGAACAAACCTGCGAGCAAGAGAATCAACAGTACGCCGTAGCCTACATAAGCAATGGTCTCTGTTGTCTTCAGGGATGCTGGGTGGAAATCAAGTACCACCTTGTGAGTTCCCGGTTTTACATTCAGGGCACGCAAGATATAATCCACTCTGCCCAATTCTGCTGGCTGTCCGTCTATCGTAGCGGTCCAACCAGGATAATATATTTCAGAGAACACGATGACACCACCCTTGTTGGAAGTGACCTCATAAGTCAGATTATTTGGCTTATATTGAGTCATCTTCACAATAGAAGTATCATCCTGAGGCACACTTTCACCGAGTTGCTGCTTGAACTTCGCATCAGCCACAGCTTCATGTCGCAAGTTGATCTTTCCTACCTTATCAATCTCCTCATTAGCATTTTCTGCATAGCTTACCTTATCAACAAACCAAGCATTGCCATAGGCATAAAGATTCTGTACAGGAACCGTCTGCCCACCCTGCAAAGGCATGATGAAGTACTTCGTGTTGAGCATATTGAGCACAGGGAAGATGCTGTCGCCATTTACCTTCGTCATATCACCACCAGCCTCAGCTACGGCCTTCATCGCCTTCTGCATCTCTGGAGAAATATAAGCTTCTATCATCTCCGCATAACGACGGAGTTTGGCTGGATGATAACCACCAACGCTCTTATGGTAATATGAAGTTTCGTTCTCATTGAAGGTATTGGATGCCATATTGAGCACACGATAATCAAGCGACTTGTCTCTGCAGATCATCTTATCGGTCTCAGTCATTTGCTGTGGAGTATCGCGCACGCTCTTCTCTACAAACATATCATCATAGAGGTAACGCTTGTTGACCATCCACATATCTACCAGACAGAGCATAGCAATACCAGCAATCATAAACTCCTTGCCCAACTTCTTCATCTTATAAAGGAAGAGGAAGGCCGAGCCAATGACGATTACCCAGAAAGAACGCCAGCAATCGGAAGTAAAGATTCCCTTTCTGATTTCAGTCAGATTGCTGATGATTGGTCCCTGATATTCTGCAGGAAGCTGCTGCAAAGCCTGAAGTTCCTGAGCAGACACGAAATCTGGGAAGAACAGACCTGGTGCCAAGGCAAAGAGAAGACAGAAACCTGCTGTCAGTCCGAAACTTGCATAAACGAGTTTGGCCTTGGTAGTCAATATTTCCGGTTCATCCACAATCTTCTTGAGTGCCATCATCGCCAAAAGTGGAATGGTAAACTCAGCTATCACAAGGATGGAAGCCACCGTCCTGAATTTGGCATACATCGGAACGTAATCCAAGAAGAAATCTGTAAATGGCATGAAGTTTCTACCCCATGAGAGAAGTACACTGAGGATGGTCGCCGCCAACAAAGCCCACTTCATCGGCCCCTTCACAATGAATAAGCCCAAGATGAAGAGCATACAGACGAAAGCGCCTACATATACTGGACCACTTGTACCTGGCTGATTGCCCCAATACTGTCCGAGTTGCTGATAAATCTGCACAAAGTTAGGATCTGCTTTTTCCATTGCCTTTGTATTCTGTGCCAAAGGAACAGAAGCGCCACCCTTTGCATCCGGAATCATGAGCGTCCAAGTCTCGTCTATACCATAACTCCACTGGGTAATATAGTCTCTATCCAAACCACTATTGGTCTGGTTAGCAGCATTTTTCTTCACCAGTTCACTCTTTCCACGCATAGACTCCTGACCGTACTGCCAAGTATGATACAGGTTGGAAAGGTTGAGCGATATACCGATGGCGGCACCCACGATACAAGCAGCAGTAGCCTTACCGAAGCGAGCCATTTCCTTCTTCTTATAGGCATCCCACAAGAATGCGAGAAGCATAAAGAAGATGATAAAGAGGTAATAATAAGTCATCTGCACGTGGTTGGCATTGACTTCAAAGGCTGCAAAGATAGCAGTAACGAGCAATCCCCACAAATATTTACCACGATAAGCCAATACGACACCTGCAATCATAGGAGGCAAATAAGCCAAAGCCATCACCTTCCAGATATGTCCGGCAGCAATAATGATGAAGAAATAGGACGAAAAAGCCCAGATGATAGAGCCCAATGCTGCTAATGACTGACGGAAATTAAAGGCTCTCAACAGGATATAGAATCCTAAGAGGTATGCAAAAACATACCATACATAATCAGGCAACCAAAGATGATAGGCATTGACAGCCTGCTGCAAAACAGTGCCACTTTCATAAGATGGTGACATCTGATAAGTTGGCATTCCGCCAAAAACAGAATTTGTCCAACGGGTCACCTCGCCAGTCTGTTGCTGGAAAAGTTCCTTTTCATGTCCCAGTCCCTTGCCTGCTGCAGCATCATGACGGAACAGGATGCGCCCGTCCATGTCAGCTGGCATGAAATACACAAAGGAGACAACTGCAAATACGATTACTACCAGAATATCCAGTAGATACTTCTTCAAAAATTTCATTATTCTTATAAACGTTTATATTTTGAGTGCAAAGATAGTGCAAAATGCAGACAATACAAAATAAAAAAGGTAGTTTTTGCTATTTTTAGGTTTAAGAAATTACTTAAAAAGCAACCAGACTTGCCAGAAAAGAATCAGCAGAAGATGGTTTTATCCATCTTTTATAGGGAAATCCCCTTTTCTTTTAGGGATTCTCTAATTGCAATATGAGAAAAGATACGTACTTTTGCAACATCAGAAAAAGAGTTCCACATCATACAAAGAGCTCTTTATATATAAAAGGTATAATTAATATAAGGTATAACTAATAATAGATGAAAAATATGAAAAAGATTACATTTCTCCTGATGGCTCTCTTGCTCATCGCAATGCCATCCTCAGCTCAGCACTACACTCAGAGCAGATATTACAACAAGCAAACGGGTCATCTCGACTACAGCCGCCACTATAATGAATTCCCTGACTCCTACTTCGGATTCAGGATTGGTCCTTCTTTCTCTTATGTCAATTCGGATGATAGCAAACTGGATGGTGGAAATTGGCAGACGGGTCTCAATGTGGGTGTTGTGGCAGGTGTCGCACTTTCAAATGCCCAGCCACTTTATCTGGAAGGAGGCTTGTTCTATACAGAGAAAGGCGGCAAGAAAGATTTGGCAAATGGCAAGAAGATGACCTACGACCTCAACTACATCGAAATTCCACTTGTACTGAAATATAAGTACAATATCGATCCTCACTTCTCGCTCCAACCATTTTTTGGAGGATATTTCGCTTTAGGAGTTGGTGGAAAGATCAAGAACTTCGAACAGAGAGAAGCTCAAAACTCATTTAATGACGATAACTTCCGCCGGGCAGATGGAGGACTCCGTCTGGGTTGTGGCGTACAATACGATATGTTCTATGCCGACCTTACCTACGATATCGGCCTGGCTAACATCTGTCATGATACCTTCGACACATCCCATAATGGAGGACTGCAACTCAACTTTGGTGTTAACTTCTAAGGTTTTATCAGATATTTTTCGTAACTTTGCAGCCGATTTTAATATCGGCAAATTCTCAATCGGAAAAGTTACAATAAATATATGAAAATAGGAATTATCGTTGCGATGGACAAGGAGTTCACGCAACTCAAGACATTATTGACAGAATCACAGACAGAGCGAAAGAACCACAAGGATTTCGTAATTGGTAAGATTGGCAACAATGAAGTAGTCATGCAACAGTGCGGCATCGGCAAGGTAAACAGTACCATCGGTGCCGTAGAAATGATAGACAATTACCATCCAGACCTGGTAATCTCATCCGGTGTTGCGGGTGGAGCAGATATCAACCTTAATGTCACCGAGGTCGTAGTGGCTACAGAATGTGTATATCATGACGCTTATTGCGGCGATGAATGTGAATTTGGACAGATTTTAGGAATGCCTGCCACCTTTAAAACTCCCAAGGAGTATGTTGAGAAGGCACTTGCCATCAATCATCTTCCAGACAACATCCATCCTAAGATACATGCAGGACAGATTGTCAGTGGAGAGTGGTTTGTAGATAGTAAGGAGAAGATGCGCTCTATCTTGGAGCATTTCCCTCACGCGATGGCCGTCGATATGGAGAGTTGTTCTATTGCTCAGACCTGCCACATCTACAATACTCCTTTCATCTCCTTCCGTATTATCAGTGATGTGCCACTCAAGGACACCAAGGCGCAGCAGTATTTCGATTTCTGGGCTAAGATGGCAGAAGGTTCTTTCAATGTAACCAAAGCATTCTTGGAGAAATTATAAATGAGAAATGACAAATTAGAAATTATGAACAAGATACCAAGTTTTACTATCAATCATAACAAGTTGCTCCGCGGTATATACGTTAGCCGTAAGGACGAAATTGGAAGCGAAGTTGTCACTACTTTCGATATCCGCATGAAGGTACCTAATAAGGAGCCTTGCCTCCACAACGGCGCCATCCATACCATCGAACATCTGGCTGCCACCTACCTGCGCAATGACGAAGAGTGGAAAGACCGCATCGTATATTGGGGTCCGATGGGTTGTCTCACAGGTAATTACCTCCTTATCAAAGGAGACCTGGAAAGTAAGGATATCGTTGAGTTGATGAAGCGCACCTTCAAGTTTATCGCAGACTTCGAAGGCGAGATTCCTGGACAGGCTGCCAAAGATTGCGGCAACTATCTGCTCCACGACCTGCCTATGGCAAAATACGAGTCCAAGAAATATCTCGAAGAGGTCTTAAACGTTATCAAGGAAGAAAACTTGATTTATCCTACACAAGACTAAGATTAAGAAAAGACTGACTAAAATCAGGAAAAGTCAAAGTCTGAAATATTGAAAAAAGCATCTTAAGATACTTGTGAATGTATCTTAAGATGCTTTTTTTTTACCACTTGAGCTTACCATACTTCTCTTTATACCACAACTGCCAACCATTCACCAAATTCTGCCAAACCACATAGGCACCTGGAGCTACGGCTGCCAATGGATTCAGGAAAGTAAGGGTGAGCCAGATGCCCACTATCGTATTCTTCTGTCCCAAAGCCTGACCGGCACTGATGCTCGCATCAAAATGGCGTCCTACCGCCTTACCGATGGCAAACTGGATAAGGCAGACGAAAAGCGGAACGATCAGTAGCAGAACAAGAATCCAACCGGATACCGTAGCATGAAGGATATTACGCACCGTTTCGCCCATCAGAATCATCAGATTGAAGCACCACATATAAAATCCCAAATCTTTTACGCTCTTTACTTTATCCACAAACTTCGGCAAGAATCTGCGACTCAATAGGGCTAAAAGTAATGGCACCACCAAAACCGTAGTGACATTTCTAAACACCATCAAACTCATATAAAGAAAGGATACATCAGCACCTTTTTCTACCATCGGGAAAAGAGAAGGGATGATAACCATCGTGAAAATATTGGCTATCACCGTATAGGTAGTAAGCGAGCCGATAGATCCACCCAACTTTTCAGTTACCACAGCCACAGCTGCTGCAGTAGGACAAATAAAACAGATGAAAGCACCCTCCAGTATCAGTTTCGTATTATAGTCGTTACCAAACTCAAAGATGAGTACCACCATCATCAAAGCCAAAGAAGTTCTAATCAATTGCAATATAAAATGCCAGGCTTTAGGCTTCATTTCCTTTATTTCTATCTTACAAAACGTAACATAAAGCAAGGCAAACAATACTACCGGCATCAGACTGACCAAATGAGGTCCGACCGCATCACCCAATGGTTCCAAGAAAGGAACGTATGCAAAAATCAAATAACCCACTGCTCCTATGACCAGCGAACAGGGCAAGGAAAACTTCCTGAAAAAATTCCACAACTTCATAATTACGTGATTTTGAGTCCTATTGAATAAACCATTTGACTGCAAGTCCAAACAGAGTTGAAATTCGAGTACAAAAGTACAATAACTCAAATCCTCTCCATATCGGAAACATCCGATAGGAGAGGATTTCTCTTTTCATTTATATCCTTAAAGCTATACTTAATTAGTCTTTATTGCTACGCTTACGCTCCAAGTGATCAAGGATTACCTTGCGCATACGCATGCTCTTAGGAGTTACCTCTACATACTCGTCCTCACGGATATACTCCAAGCACTCCTCAAGACTCATCACGGTCTTAGGAATCACGCGAGCCTTGTCATCAGAACCAG
>USJD01000050.1 GCA_900554835.1 uncultured Prevotella sp.
AGCATGCCCCTATTGCCTTCGGCACTTCCCCCGAAGGGGGAAGCAAGACGTTACGCAGCTAACGATTTCCTTAACTTAATAGCATTACCTAGAGGGGAAGGCTGACGATACGGGAATACCCTCTTCTAAAAAGGCGGCGAAGCCGCCACCTTCATTCCTAATTCCTAATTCCTAATTCCTAATTCCTAATTCCTAATTCCTAATTCCTAATTCCCCCTCTATCCGATCTTCCAGAACCGCTCCGTATTCTCCTTCGCGCATTTCGTGAGCACCTCTTCCGAGACGCCCATGTACTGCGCAAGCGTCCTCGCCACGTAGGTGATATTCTGCGGCACATTCGTCCTCGGCAGGTGGAAGCCGCGCGGCGTGAGATACGGCGCATCCGTCTCAATCATCACACGGTCCAGCGGGAGGATCGAGACCGCCTCGCGCAGGTCATCCGCACGGCGCTCATCGCAGATCCAGCCGGTGATGCCGATGTAGAAGCCCATATCGAGCAGCCGCCGGAGCGTTTTCTTATCCCCCGTGTAGCAGTGGACGACGGCGCGCGGACAGATGGCTTCGTGACCGGCAAAGCAGGCAATGAAGTCCTCCGCCGCATCCCGCTCGTGAAGGAAGAGCGGCTTCCCCAATTTCTCTGCGAGCAGGATCAGCTCCTTGAAGTAGTGGATCTGATTCTCCTTCCTGCTGTACATGCGGTCATAGTCGAGCCCCGTCTCTCCCACCGCCAGGATGCGGGGATTCGTGGTCAATATTTCCTCAATGCGCGCCACGTCCTCCTCCTTCGCTTCGTCGGCGCTGTGCGGATGGATCCCCGCCGTCCCGTAGACGTCATGGGTCTTCGTGAAATCATTCACGAGCTCATTCTCCTCCGCCTCCGAGCCTGTCAGGATACACTGGATCCCCGCGGCGTGCGCATCCTCGATGATCTTCTCCGGGTGGGGGAAGGATTTCGTAAAAAGATTCAGTCCGATATCGTAGTAGGTGTATGGCATACGTTGATTCCTTTCTTGGCTTTAGTCACTAGTCACCACTATTATATCCTACCAAGCCAAACAAAAAAGAGCCCTTTCGGGCTCTCACAATTCATGTGGAGCGGATGAAGGGAGTCGAACCCTCCTGTCCAGCTTGGGAAGCTGGCGTTCTACCGATGAACTACACCCGCATGGTAGAAATATATTTTGTGTATGCATAGATAATACCACACTTTTCCCTGTTTTTCTAGTCTTTTTCACAATCTCATATAAAGAGAATGTTTCTCATTATTTACCGTCATTTACCATCATTTTTTTGAAAATAAGGTGTGATAAGGTGTGAAAACGTTTTCACACCTTACTTTTTGGGAAAACCAACACCTTATTTTAAAAGCACCGATAAATACTGACTTTTTAGGGCATATAAGGCTGTGAAGGAATTTTAAATGACTGAATTTCCTTCATGGCATCATCAAATTGATTCTCTAATAGGGATAAGACTCTCTCATAGTTTTCCTTCTCTTGTGTTTCTTGTATGGCTTTTTCATTTGTTAATTTTTCGAGCCATGCCTTATTAAGCTGTATTCCTAAAATACCAATGCATTGCGTTTTGGCAGGATTTTCATTCCCAGATTTATCGTATTTGCTGTACATAGTTTTTCTGCAAATAAAAATCTTTGGATATTTTGCAAGTTCTTGATTTTTCATGACTTTTAAATGTTCTAGCAAATTAGCATAAAAATCTGCCCACTTTGGTTGACGTGTAGTAATCCCTTTTAACTCTTTCCATTTCTGATAAGATACCAACAAGTCATACATTGAAACAGAATCCAGTTCATTCAGTTCTAGACGTTCTCGGACAGCTTTGGCTACTTTATCACCTGTGTTGTCCCAGGTAATATCCTCATAGCCTGTCTCCGCTTTTTTTAATTCAGACATCATGTTCTTAACCATTTCTGCTGAATCCAGATTATCTGTCAAATCCTCAATACAGTCTGTATAAAATTCACCGATATATTCACTTTCTGCTTTTTCTTCATGGTAGCTAGAAGCTGTGGATTGAGCTACCATATCGAAGGCATCAACTCCAAGGCACAGCTTATTGATCATATAGACCATACTCAGCATTGCTAACTTTCCTGCCACTATAGGAGTGATTGCACCCTTCTGTATAAAGTCTTCCAATGGTGCTAAGTCCCAATCTATATCAATATAATTGATGTCAGTTTTCTTAGCATCTGATAATTTAGATGCCATATCTGATTTTCCTTTAGTTATGAATATGGTTTGGGCATTACATGTATAATTTAAACCATTTGGAATAGAATAATGAAGTTGTTGGGTTTCTTCTTTTCCGTCCTTTTTTATTTTTTCGTTTACGATTTTGTCATATGCACCTTCATAAGTTACCTTGTTTCCAGGAAAAAGCTCTTTGTAGAAATCTAAGTTACGTATTGTTTTGTTAGCGTCAGGTTCTGTTATTATATAAACTTGGATGCCATTAAGTTGATTGAAGATATGATTGCTAATAATATTATTGGGGTTTTGTGTAAATATATCATAATCATTTACTAGTAAATACCTATTATAGCCAGGTAGATGCGTCAGGAAAATAAATAATTGGGGCTTATCTATTATTTCTAATAAATGATTAAAAATAATAGATAAGCATGTTGCTATACGGTTTGGCTTATGATATTGAATAATGGTTAAATGACTTTCTTTGGGGCGTAGCTGGCGTACAAATAGATCTCCCAACATAACCTTCCCAATTAGCCACAGAATTTTTTTCAAATGTTCTACTTTCTGACCAGATAGTATATCAGTCAAACGTTTAACATTATTTTTGTCTATGTCATTTAGAAATGCTAGATTATTTATTGTGGTACCTGTTATGTCATAGTTGATATAACCAGGCATGGCCAAACGTAATCCACCAATCAAAAATCCATTTGCCTCGCAATTTGCTATATTACTCGATAAACCAACTTGAAAGAAATTTAAGTAATTTTGCCAAGTATTACTCCATTCCAACTCAGTCTTTGATACCCAATCTATCGCTGCTTTATTCCTGTATTTCTTGTATAAATATAATGCTGCTAACTGTCTGAATATATATCCGGTTACGCAAGAAAAGCTCTGCTGATTTCTTCCGTTCGGTTTTTTCAACATATTTTCAATATGATAGCAATAAATTGCCATAAATTGTGTAAGTGATGGAAATGCATCAAGGATATGATATTGGGATTCGGATTGCGATTTAGATTTATCTGCTGAGTTAATCCAGTTTTTCCATTTTATATACTCTTGATCTGCATCTTGTAGTGTGATCAAAAATCCATCGCCCCAAAAGCTCTTTACTAAAACGGTTCTGCTTTTTGATCCATATGGCGTTTCTAGTACTATTGTCTGATAGCCAAAATATTCCATGATTCTGGTAGCTATATCAGGTAAGTCGATTAAATCTGTGGGCTTAAGGCTGCCTATAAAAGGGTTTGCTTCTTTTTCTTTTATGTAGTTAAGCAACTCCTCTCGTTTACAATCACTTCGTTTATTGCGGCTAGCTTTAGGTTCAATGGTTTTGTATTTCCTTATAATTTCTTCTATCGAGTCAAAATGTGAGTCATCCATTTCAAACGTATTCTTCTTTTCGTCCATATCGGTATCCTCCTTTTATCATACAAATGGCTTGTTGCACCATTCATAATATGCTCACAGTGCTTCACAAAGCACTGTGAGCTTTTTCACATTCAAAAATTTAACCACTAAAATCCTTCGATATTATCGATGTTTACCGCTCACATTTTTCAGTCACAATTTTTTCACAAAAAGAGCCTACAGAAAGAGTCACTAAATGGCATATAAAATTTTTTCGTTATTCGCTTTGTTGATTCCTTAGTCAAATTATACGCTTTTCAACATTTCATGACTACCTACTTTTATGTACGTGGTCCATTCATGTTTTACGGCTCCACACCAAATTATTTCAATCATGGTATATACAGCTATATGCTTTATATCATCTATATCTTTTTATATGACCTATATACCTTATACCAATGGACGATCGACTCCAAACTGCTTTCCAAATTTCCTCTAGAGGCTCCGCTAAATCAAATTTAAAAACGCAATAAACCATTCCATAACCATGAAAAAGGAAATGAAATGAATAGCGTTCAAGTACAATGATTAGTAATGATTTTTCCAACATGAAGATAATGAGCATTGTGGAAATCATGAAAATGTTTTTCTGTGAATGAGAAAAGACAAAGTTTATTAGAGAGCACTCCGTATAGAAAGAATCCTTGCCTTGAGGGCAGGATTCTTTAGCAAGTTAGCAATTCGCCATACATGACATTTCCTTTCCATGGTTTATCTATCTTACAGTTAGCCTTTTAAGGAGGACAAAATCATGAAAGAAAAACAGGATGTAGAAAAAGAAGTCATCCCGGTAACAAAAAAGGATGGTACAGCAGTAAATGGCAAGCGGAATCAAAAGATGAGCTTTCGTACAACCCCAGCAGTAAAGGAAACTCTTATACGTAATGCCAAGAAACGAAACATGAGCCAGAGCGGGTATATAGAATATTGTGTTCTCAATGATGATTTGGCAGGTGCAGAATACGATCCAGCAGCTATTGTCAAAATGGCGATTAAGGTACAGAAGCAGGAAATTGAGGATCGAGAGGCAATGAAACAATTGCTTTTTGAAACGAAAAAGGCAATTGCCGTAATACCTGCATCTGATTCATCCCAGAAAGAAATTCTAACAATTTCTATCGGTGATTTGTTTTCTGCCTATGCATGTCGCAGTGATATTCGCAGCAACGAGCTTTACCAGCTGATTTCCCAAATTCCTACTAGCATGGGGAAGGAAATATCGAAATTAGAAAACACATTTTTGGTGAAGAAGGATGGTGAAAGCAAATGACTACGCTCTCTTACAAAACCCGAAAAGGAAATATCCTTGACGTATTGCCAGAACTCTATGCCTACGTCACTAGAAATGAAGTGACTGACCCACAATACCTGTATGGATTTAAGGTGCAGCCACGGGAATTTACAAACCTGGTGGAGTGGTTAGCCTCTCAAACGGGACAATGTCACGGGAAAGTCATTTTTCATATCGTTCTTGCTTTTGATCCAATCAAAGATGCGGATAAAACCCCAGAGCAAGTCTATGATGTAGGAAGAAAAGTTGGCGATGAATTGGCACAATTCTGTGAATTGCGATTTATAGGTGTGATGGATTTGCACCTAGATACGACACCTGCGCACATTCACTATCTCTTTTCCAATATAGACTATAAAACGGGTAGACGCTTCTCTCCAAACAAAAGGGATTTAGCCGATATCAAAAAATATGTGAACTATGTCCTCATAGAGAATGGTTTTTCTCCCATTAAATTATTTGAATCGCATCATCGAGAACTATGGGAGTGATATCTAATGGATTTTAACTTAGATATTATAGTGATGATGGAATCCAAACTTATGTATATTAAGAAAGAGGTCATACAAATATGAATCCAATTTTCTTGTCTGCTAGGGAATTAAGTGAGAAGTATTTCCGTGGAATGATTTCCTATCAAGCGGTTTTGAAATTGACACGCGAAGGCCTTCTACCTGCCATCCGTCAGGGGAAGAGTTATATCTATGAAAAAGAAGCTGTTGATCAATGGGTGAGTAAAAACTTTTCTACACCAGCATGGGCAAAGATGAAAAGTGTATAAACCTAAAATTGCATAATTGTAGTTGGTATGGCAGGAGTTATCCTTTCTTTGGATAGCTCCTGCTTTTTAGTATTTAAGGAGAAGTCACATGAGCATTATTGATAGAGGTCCAGATAAGCATGGCCGTCAGCGTTTTGAAGTTCGAGTATCTTGTGGATATAAGAATGGTAAGCAGGTTCGAGTGGTAAAAACCTTTTTCTGTAAGACAAAGAAGGCCGCACAGAAGAAAATGGAACAGTATCTGATTCAGAATAATTTATCTACAGAAGAGTTCAAATCTACTTATCAGACTACCTTTGCTGATTTTCTGGCGATTTGGAAAAAGCGACATGCATCCAAGCTGGCAGTTTCAACGCAAATCAAAAACCAGAGCCTTTTGGACAATCACATTCTGGATTACTTCAGTGGTAAGGTGCTGACGAAAATAACGGACAACGATATTCGGAATTTTATCGATGATATGAGAAACCTGAAAGCCATTAAAGGTGGGAAACAGACTGACAAACCTATCTCATCTACCATGGTCTACAACTATTTCAAATTATTACGCAGTATTTTTCAGAAAGCCGTAAATTGGCGGTATTTGTCTGAAAACCCCTGTGAGCTGCTAGATCCGGAAGAACGCCCACGTCCTAAATATCATCCGGCACCAATTTGGCAAGAAGCTGACCTCAAGCGGTTTATCCAATTTCTTGAGAACCTTCCGGATTCAAGAGACACGGTACAGAAGAAAACGATTTTTTACCTTTTCTTGATTACAGGCATTCGTCGAGGAGAACTTTCTGCATTGACCTACGACTGTATCAATGAAGCAGAGCAATCGCTCCTTATCAACAAAGCAATCAAGCACTATGATGGAGAATCCATTACGATTTCCGATCCGAAAACAGAAGGATCTATCCGAAAGGTATTTATCGATGATTACACCATGTCACTTTTGAAAAAACATGCTGCCTATCAGAAGCAATTTCTAGAAGAAGCAGGACTGAAAAACCCAAAGAATTTCGTTTTCATTACCCAGCGTCGTAATGGAGATGTCATTCCTATTACCCCAAGCTACTTCTACATGTGGCTCAAAAAAGTGGCGAAATTGCTTGCGCTGCCACTGATTGATGTGCATTCTCTTAGACATATGGCAGCCTCTTACGCCTTAGCCAATGGCGCACCACTGACTTCTGTATCCAGTCAGCTTGGTCATACTAGCATCCGAACCACAGAGCGATATCTACACGAGCTGGATGCTAAACGTAAAGATTCTGCTAGGATTCTTTCTCAAGAGATTACAGCTTTGCGAGAAGGCACATAAAAGAAAAGCCTCTGGGAGATCCCAATCCCAGGGGCACTTTTTTATTTTTTATTAATGATACTACATAGTAGTAAATGATAGGAGAAAAGGTAAGATGATTCTTATTACTATTTCTTGCTTTTTTCTATTGTATAAACCATGGAGGTAAAAAATTATGTTAGACGAAATCAAAGTACCATATATTAATCTGAATTATTTCCCTGTTAGCAGCTATTCCGTAACTACTCTGCTTCCTGCAGAATATACTTTTTCCATCTCCTGTGCCTGTGATCCACAAGAGGCTATCATGCTAGCAAGAGATACTGCCTATCGCAATAATCATGAAAATCCCACGCTCTATAATACCTTGCTTGTGGTAAAAAATGAATGTACAGGGCAGTGGGCCTTCTTTATTGCGCCCATTTCCAAATATTCAATTGAAGAAAAACAAATTGTGAATACATGGAATCAGTTAAAAGAGAAAGCAGGGCAAGAATTAGGAATCAGTAATTATTATCAATTGTATGATTCCAATTATGGACAGTTACCTACCTTATATCCATATCCGATTGATCTTGATACAACACCGTTACCTTCTTTTCAAGTGGAACTATTGCTTCCACAAAAATATCAATATAGACCAATCAAAGCAAAAAGTCCTGAGGAAGCGGTTGCTTTTGCTCGATACATTTCTTATGGTCAGAGAATAAGAGATAGCCGTATCAATTATGCAAGTTTACATCCTGCTCCGTATGTAGTGACGGATTTACAAACTCATCAACAAGCGAAATTAATTGCAGATGGCTGTACAATAGTTTTTTCAGCAGACACAATCAATGAAGCATTACAAAGGACTTGAAACCAATAATACCTAGTCAATGATTCATATACTCAATACTTACTGAGTATGATGTGCTGGCAATACCACCTTTAGTTTCTCGTTGTATTTTCTGATTCGTTTCAATCGATTCTTTGTATCTGGATGATCGGATTGTAGTCTTTCTAAGAAGCCCATCCGATGAGAACCATAGTAATCATCAAGAACCATGAACCCCTGTTCCAATTCCTTTCCCAACCCAATACAGCAGGCGTAGTGATCTGCCTCGTATTCCTCCTCACGCTGTCCGGAAAGCAGGAGGAAACAAGCAGGAATTTGCAACAGAAATATGCAGACGGTATACTGCAGGTTGATGAAAAACATAATAATAGAAACCATCCATCCTAGGACGGGAACCCAACTGACTAGGCGGCATAACACATTCATTATCATATAAACTCTGGCAATGACACGACCAAACCAATTCATGCCCACGATAAAAAGGCCGGCCTTCGTATGTCCTTTTTGGAGATGCCCCATTTCATGTGCCATGATTCCTGTCAATTCTCGGTCATTCAAGTATTGTAATGCCCCTGCAGTAACGGCGATATGGCGATTTCCTAATGCAAACGCATTGAGTTCCTGAGTGTCTCCTACATATAAATTATAATCACCAGGATGCAAATGAGCTTGCTCACAAATTTCTTCCAAGGCTCGCTCCATTCGCATTCTCCATTCGCCACTAACACTTCGTCCACCTTCACTCCAAACCAAAAAGCGTTGCATAGGACCTAAGGAAAAGATTACGGCTGGTGCAAGAATAGAAATACAGCATAGCCTCCCAAAGAAATCCCATTCTTGTCCTGGTGAAATGAATGGGCTAGGTTCCAGAAAAAGACTAATCAAGTTATACGTAATTACCCAAAATAAGAAATGAATGATAAAATTGACAATAAAAGTCAATATCATAAGAATTAATGAAGTCAATGACATGAGAGGCACCCTTTCTTTTTATTGATGATCGTTTTTGTTCTTGCTGGTTTGAAAAAATCTTGCTTCATTCTGTTCCCAGCTCTTTTTATAAAAACACAAAATAAATCAATGCAAAAAGGATATGTGTCAAAATTCATAAGCATTTGTACTGTTTAATACGTTTGCACAACATTTTTGTTAAGTACGGGTCATGTGAATTAATGACTAGTCTCTAAATATTCTGCCATAAATGAAATGGTAAACACTAAGAGTCATTTTTACAAGCATCTTAGTATTTACCATTCATTTTATGTTCTATAATTAAGAATTTAAGAGAGAAAAGTCAGATATAAATAGTTTACTGTTGCCATACTTGTTTTTTTATTTTTTCTATGTCTGCGATGTTTTGCTTATGCCAAGCAAGCACAATCCTGCCGCCTCCACACATTTTGCTAATTTCTTCGCAGTCTTTATCAAATTTTAACGCATCCTCCCGAATATTATTCTTGAAGGCATTTTTATCTTTAGGTAGCTTAAAGTTGTTCCGCTTTTCGCTAATATCTTTTGCCTGATCGATCAGCCCTTTTTCTTTGTCAAGTACAGCCATCAACATCTCTTTAAACTTAGAATCGCCAAAATCTGTATCAGATATAATTTTCTGTGAATCATCTATCGCTTTGATTGCATCAGCAATCATTTTTTGATTTTCGAAATTAGAGTTAGAGTAATCTTGGTCATCTTTTATGGTACTTGCAATAACCTCGTCTAAATTTTCCATTATTTCTCTTGCTTTTGGCCAAATTTGCCCAACGATTTTATCTGCCTTCTGCAAATTTTGAATTTTCTCCTCTGCTTCTTGCAATGCTTTGGGAATGTATATAATGGGAAAACCATCTTTTTGGAAGTCATATTCCGGGTTTGCTTTTTCCAATAGTTCCATCAATACAAAATCTGGATCTAGTGAAGTTTTGTCATATCCAGCTTTTTCATCACCAAGAATTTCCATGGAATCCGGGATAAAATTATCTTTATCGACCTCTTTAAAATAAAATTTTACTACATATTCATTTCCACCTAGATCGCACTCAAACCGAGAGGGTAAATCTTTGATAGGAGTGGATCTTAATGCATTTAAAGCTTGGTCATGATGATCAATATTGTCTTTTATCGCTTTTACTTCATCTGTTTTGAGTGTACCTTTATAAACAATATAATCTTCTTTTTTATCATCATATTTTTTCTCTTCATTTTCCCATTTACCATTTGGAATCGCCTTCTCAAGAGCATCCCCCACTTTGGGTGCACCATCTACTTTTTTTAATAAGATTTTATTTTGAGTATCACTGTAATACATAGAGGATTCTTTTAAACTGGTAAAATTTCCGTCTCCGCATCCAGAAAGTGCAGTAGCAATAACTAATGAGCCTAATAGTAACGCAGATTTGAGCTTTTTCATAATTTTTTACCTTCTTTACTCACTTAAAATGTAATGATATTATCTCCCAGCTGCATGTTGATCGCGGTGTTCAGATTTTAGCCTTTTACTAAGTTCATCAACAGTCTTTTCTTGTTGTTTAGTATACGTTTTTTTATAAAAAGGATTGTGTCCTTTCCCTGTTACACCTAAAAGATCTCCATTTTCTTGTAATTTAAGAACACCTTGGGGACTAGCTTTATTCTTTTGAGCATCGGGATCCCCATAAATACCAATAATTTCATTTTTATCAGGTACTGAAGCATATCCGTTGTGCATTACTCGCTCTAAAAATTGGTTACCGGTAGGATAAACTGTATAAATATTAACAACATATCCAGCTTTATACCTCTTATATTCACTATCTTTTAAATCAGAACCTTTTATAAGTTCAACAATTATAGTTTCCGGTTTATCAGCTCTTTCACCGAGATAAACACCAGAAATGTCTGGCTCGTTGCTAAAGCATCCTGATATAGCAATAGCCGTGAAGGCACAGAGTACAATCATCATCAATTTTTTTAACATAAATATTCCTCCTTTAGATCTTTGAACTATAAATGCTTTTTTCCAAATAGCCAAGAGAACAATTTCCCTACACCATTATTTTGTTATTCTGCTTGAGCAACATCCGTACCTTCAGAGTGTAAGCTGGACAAACACCGTATCCATCATTACATTGCTAGTTTATGAAAATAGTTTTATCCACTAATCTCCCCGAAAAACTGATTTTTGTGTGATATGCTGTTGTGATTCCCGTTAAAATACAATATGATTCATTTCCAAGCATATCTTCGACCAATAGCATTAATAATTCAAGCGATAATTGTTAGCCAAGATGATTCCGATTCTTTTTACGACATCCGAGGAAATAAGCAATTACTTGAACTACAATAAAAAAATATAATAGCGGTGACGTAAAAAAATCCCATAAAAAGGTCAATACACCTTGCGCTAAGAATACTATTAGTCCGAATACTAGGGTTAGCAAAAAACAGCCCGTACTACCCATGCCATTCATCTGATTTCCTCCTATTCATTATTATCTTCTGAGGCCTGATGATAAACAAAATACCCACAAATTAAAGATAAAATAACAATAAATATATTCCAACCGTCAGAGCCAACAATATCAGTATAGAATTCTCCAATCAAACCAAAGCCCGTAAAAAACAGACTTATAATAAGTGCACCTACGAATAGCACTACTAAAGTGATACATCCCATTTCTTCTTGCATGTTTTCACCTTCTTTCCATAATTTAATATATTTAATAAAAAATAAATCTCCCCAAAGCGGGGAGATTTTACATAACAGCCCTCGCTCAATCACTGTGTTTTAGAAACTGCTTGTCATCATTATCAAAGGTAATCAATTTGGATGCTTCTACATGAAGTGCTTTTGCCAGGGAAAATAACATATTTAACTGGATATTATCGTTATACTTTCCAGATTCAATCTTGGCGATAACGGAGCGGCTAACAGAAAGCTTTTCGGCCAGGTCATATTGTGAGTAGCAATTCAGTTTCCGATAGTACGCCACTTTAGCACCAATCACTTTATAGACAGTTAGCCGATTTTCCATGTAAGCTCTCCTTTATTGTCCCTTTATTACACATATTATATTAAATATCAGCTTGGGCAGTTGTTGATAAATAGAATACATTTGTATATTCTCAAGCACATTTTATGCTGTCTCCTGCCGCTTTTGCTGGCAATGCATGCAGAGTGGCTTACCATATCTGCTTTCGCTGAATCTTCTTACTTTTTCTGAAATATTGTTTCCACATTCTACACATGAAGCCTGTTCACCAACAGGGAACGGGGCTTTATAGGGAGTCTGTGCTGGGTTGGAGTAGTGGGTGCTTTGATTTTCATTTGAAAAGTTTTGATCCGTTTGCAAGTCAGCTTCTGGATCATCTCCAGTAGAAATGTTCAGAGAAAGTAGGTAGGCATACTTGATAGCAGCTGTTTGGGCTTTCATAACAGCTTTATCACCGGCATCTTGCCCACTGCCTAGCCCAACAATGGTCACGCTTTCACCAGATGTACTATCTGTCAGAGTAATGGTAATTTTCACTGTAGCTAGGTGTTCTTTATTTCCCTTGGTATTGGTGACATCTATGCAGTTGATGAGTTCAGGCATAGCCATGGAACTGATTCCGTTTTGGACTAAGGCAGCATTGACTTTTTCTAACACATCGGATGAGGTAGCATATTTGTAGCCATGAAAATTGTTGGTCCCGTTTTTCAATACATGGGCACATTCTTTCATGACGGCAACCATTTTTGCTGAAATATTTTGCATTTTGAGTGTTCCTTTCTTTTGAATCTAGGCAATTTTGGGGTTCTTAGAACATTTTGTGGAGTAGGGGATATACCAATGCAGGTATTCTACATCGGTAAGGACAGTGATTTTAGGGTGTGCTGTTCGCTCTTTGGTTTCTTCCATAATCCAAATGGACGGACCACCATCAAAGATGCAGTCGGTGTAGAATCCTACAATCAAGTCTCTTGGTGAAGAAATGCGATGAGGCATATCCCAATTTCCATTTTGATTGAGTTGGATCAATTCTTCGTTGATATGTCTTTGTACAGCACTTACGCTACCAAAGGAAACACGGCTTACGAATCGGCAAATACTCATAATGACAATTTTCTTAAAATGCAAATCTTCTTCCATCATTTCTTCGATAACAGGGGAAATATAAACTTCTCTCTCGTTCATTTCCATTTCTGTAACTCCTTTCTTAACCAATCTGTCTATTCTTTTCTGCCTGAAGCATAGAGCCATAGGGGCAATGTCCCGATACAGGACAATAGCCTAAACATTTACGGCCATTCCAATTCTCGCGAGCAGTACACACCGGTGGCATGGTACGAGTTGCAATTGCTTTCTCTAGCCGTTGGGCTTTGGCTTTTAGATACAATTCCAACCAATGGTCACTAATGCGATGAATCGGAATTAGGTATATGGGTTTGGTAATATTCCGTTGAGCCGCAATCTGTAAGCTATAGTCCCTGCAGAAGGCTTGGATTTCCATGTGGTGTACTTGAAATCCAGCTTTTTCTAACAACATGCGATAGGCATTCAGCTGTACGGTCCACTCAAACACATCACGGACTCCATCGGTACGCCATTCTTTTTTATATTTTGGTTGTCCTTTTCGGATACCGGATTTATAGAATTCTCCGGTGGGAACGTCTACTTTGTAGTAACCTAAAGCTTTCATGAGTTTGTAGCTGCTGGTGACTTTGTAATCCCCCAGTACGCCATCATCGTTTCCCAGAATTTTTCCGTACAGGTCAAACTTTCCTGTAGTAACGGTATCCTGCAGTCGCTCTTCAGATAGCAATTCTCCGGCTGTCAAATTCTCTTGCAGGGCATGTACCGCACTGCCGTGAAGAGCAAAGACTTGATCCGTGGGACTCACTGCATAATCTGTGATTTTTCGGAGGTACATTTCCCTAGTACCGCACAGCAGCTCCGTGACAGATGCTTTTGGGAGCTTTCTGTCTACCGATTGTGCAATAGCACGAAGTGTAGGTAAGAACAGACACCGGTGATGGGCCGGGCATTGTTTTAGACATGTGGTGATTTCTGTTTCAGCACCATTGGGACAAATAAATTTTGTAGCAGGCATAGGTAGAGACTCCTTTCTATAGGTTTATGCCATTCGGGTTACTGGATGAATGTAAATGCCATCTCCTACATTCCAATCTGTTTGTAGCTGTGTCAGCTGCATAATCAATTCTTGTAAAGAAGATTTCCAGTCTTTGAGTAATTCTTGCAGAATGGGTTTCAAATCATGAGAGGTCCAGTCATTTAAACCTTCTTCAAAATATTCCTGAAACTGCTCATGGTTATGGCTTTCCCAGCAAGCGTCAATGATATAATCTGCATCGAAGTAGGCTTTTTCTGTATCATTGGTTTCATACAATTCAAAGCCAGGTTCTTCTGCAAAATAAAAGTAGTGACAATGACTGCCGATTTTATGGAGCAAGGCATCCCACAACTCATGCATAGGTACCCAAGCGGTTTCTGTTTCTACTCGCAATACTGGCTGTCCATTTCTTTCCTCAAAACTCAGAAAATCCAATGTACCACGACAAGGAATTTGCTTCCAATTCAATCCAGCTCCCATAGCAATGTTACCAAGCCAATTTGCACCAAAATCAGAGGGGAACTTTTCTTCAGAGGTCCATTCTCCTAGTTTGGTATATAGAAATTCTAATTCGGCCTGATTTCCTGTGAAAAAGTATACGGTTTCACACCAGTTAGGCATCATATTCTCCTTTATTTAGAAATAAGAAAAGAGAGCGGAACTATTCCGCTCTCTTATTTGTTTCATGATTTTCGATTCTTTTGATTTGCTGGAGGATCCACTACGATCAATATAACTTGAGCCACCAACCATAAGACTTTCTCAATATCCATTCATTTCTCCTTACAAATCAACAACGTTTTCAATTGGACCCCAAGGAATTTTATTCTCCTCATTGACTCGTTTCAGCTTGGCCGGTTTTCTTTTACTAGTCGTAGAAAAGTCGAGTAGATTTCCCCCGATTCTTTCCAGTAAAGTGGCTCTCTCATAATTTTCTGTATGGTTCGCCGTGGCTGTTACTGCATTAAGCAAACCATACTGGGTATGATCACCACCAATGAAAAGATTTTGGAGAATGGCCTTTTGTTCCTCTTCATTCAGCTGGAAACGATCGCCCAATTCTTTAACGGCAGTCATTGGCTCTGCTGCTAAAGGAATATGGGTAGTATCCTTCAGCTTGTCTACAATCATTTGGAATTGTGCTTCATTCGCAGCAGCTCGAACAATGTCTCTGGTTTTCATAAAGAAGGTCTTATCATCTTGCTCCATGGTTTCATCGGAATACAATTCATAAGACTCGGCTTCTGCTTTGACTTGCCGGCCTACATGGTATTTCTTTTGCCCATAATCATTGACAATCAGCCCATTGGAACATACCAATCGATACACCAACGGTTCTACTCTAAGTGAGCCTAATCCGACTTCGCTATTGGAAACAACAAAACCAGCTTGTACTACATCTCCCGGCTTTACTTCTGCTTGAATGGCTTTGTTTATGATTTTTAGGTACAGATTGCCTTCGGTCACTTCACAAGAAACGATTTCCGCATCAGGCATTTCTTTGATGACTGGCAATACGGCCAAGCACAATTCCAGATTGTCCAATCTCCGGTACCGATCCGACAGAAAAGCACGAAGCCGGCCATCTAAGGTGCGAAGCATCCGCTTTTCGGGAGTCTGCCAAAACCAATTGCTTACATTTCGATCCAGAAGGTCGGGAGCCAAGTTCTGCATTTTCTGATAATACTTGAAAGGGATTCCCAGGCGGGTAGCAATCTGTCGATGAGCCAATTCAGAAATTTCATAAGTACTATTGGTTGAAATTCCATTCACAGCGACATTCACATTAGGAATAATCAATTGTGAGTGTCCGTCATAGTCCGTGTGAAACTGAATTTGTCTCGTATCAGTAATGAAATCCTTTCGAGCAGCTCTCTGCCGCTGTAATTCTTTCCCCAATTCTTCCATTGTTTTACCTTGTTTCATTTTCTTCTCCTTTTTATAGAAACATATGGATGGCTTAGACATAGCCAATCCCCGGGGAGTATAGACATACTTGCTCTGCTATGTTCCCCATCAATCATGGGTAGATGTTTAGTATTAATCTAAATCATCTCGTAGAGATAATATGCAAATGAAATTTTAGACTCTATCACAATCTCAAAACTCTCAAGTTTTGAGATTGTGATCTTATGTGCTATACTATGGGCAAAAGATGTGTATCAAAACTTATGCTCAAAAGCATACTGCTGAAAGGAGTGATTTTATGAAATATGGATATGCTAGAGTGTCCTCAATTGTTCAATTAAAAGGAAACTCTCTGGAAGAGCAAACAGCTGAACTTTTAAAGGCCGGCGTATCGGCTGATTGCATTGTGACCGAGCAATATACGGGGAAGACATTGAAGAGGCCAAAGTTTAAACAACTAATAGATGCCTTGCAACCCGGTGATGAATTAATTTGCTGCAAGTTGGATCGTTTTGCCAGAAATGCTGAGGATGGGTTAAAGACCGTTCGTGAGTTACTGGAAAGAGGAATTATCATCCGTATTTTGAATATAGGCAATGGGCAACCGTTTGATAATTCTCCTATGGGACAGTTGCTTTTTACTATGCTCCTTGCATTTGCTCAATTTGAACGAGAATTGATATTGGAACGAACCGCAGCTGGAAAAGCCATTGCTAAAACAAAAGATGGTTTTCGTGAAGGACGTCCACCTATCCCTAATGTTAGAATCCAAACTGCATTATCACTGTTAAAAGATCACACTTATAAAGAAGTTGTGCAAATGACAGGTATTAGTCGCGCCACCTTGGCACGGTATAAGAAACAAGCTTGTTGTGAGGCTAACCAATAGAGTTGATTGCTATCTTGCCACACATATATTTATGATTTACAATTTTCCAATACAGAAATGAGTCCAGAACACGATCATGATAAATTGATTCGTCTCGACGTGGCTTGTGTCTTGGACAGCGGAGAACAGGTCGATGTGGAAGTACAAGTCGCCAATGAAAAGAATATGTCCCGCCGCACGCTATATTATTCGGCCCAAATGTATTTGATGTCTTTACCAGCAGGGAAGACCTATCGGAATTTAAAGCCTCGTATCACCATCAATGCGTATTTTTTTGAATAATACTGCCGAACGACGTTTATATATCAACCGTGAAATGGCTCGTATGGACAGAGAATCCCAATTAGAAGATGCCCATGAAGACGGGGTTAAGAAAGGAATCGAAAAAGGAATTGTATCTAACACTATTTACAGTTTAAATAACGTAATGAGTAAACAGCATTTTTCTTTATCAGAAGCCATGGATTTATTGGGGGTTCCAGAAAATCTCTGAGAAGTTATCCGTGAAAAAATGGAAAATCATTCTTCTGAATGCAATTAGTTCTTGTTAAATATATTTTGTGCAACAAAAAGGCTGGTATGAAAATTTTCTTCATACCAGCCTTTTTGCATTTCTATCATTTGATATGCATAACCAAACGTTTTTATTTCACTACTAATTTATATCGTGCATAACGTCCTTTACCATTCAATTCCAGCTGATGCGTTTCACATAACTGCTGTAATATCGTATAGGCTTGTGCTTTGGTAATATGCAGGAGTTCAACCACATCCATTTTAGTAATCATGCCGTTCTGGCTTTGGGCCAATTGTAAAATCATTTCCGGGAAACGAACTTGGTCAATTCCTTTTTGTCTAGTGTATTCCTTTGTTTTGCCTGCTTTTTGATAAGTCTTTTTACTTAACATAAGCATTCTGTGAGTACCACGACCTATTTCTTCCACCAATCCACGTTCAATCAGTGTCTCAATAAGCGGCTTGATTCGCTGAATAGAAATGTGAGTTTTATCAGATAATTCTTTCCCACTCAATTTACGTTCGCTATACAGTATAGATAAAATCAATAAGGTATTAATAGACAGCGTATGACCGATAGCCTTTTGCTCATCCATAATCATCTGAATGAAAGGAATATCTGCTTTAGCTCTGGCAATAAACAGTGTCACATTTTGAGAGGTAGATTCGGAATAATCCGGCCAAGGTCTACCAAAGGTGATGGATCCTTCAAAAATACGATCAATTCCACGTCCGGTACGTTCAGCCAATCCAATTCGTTTCAATGCATCGGATAACAGTGGATTCCTTCCATATGGTTCTGCGGTTAGCAAATTGTTTAGAGTAATTCCTTCGACAAAGCCACCGGGATTACTAATGGTCAATCCTTCATCATTGATTTGTACACGCACACTTCCCATCATAGAGTAATCTCTATGGGAAAAAGCATTGATTAAACCTTCACGAAAAGCTGGTTTAGAAAATTCTGGAATAGGAATACGAAATAGTCCATATTCAAATTCTTTTTCAGGATTCCAGGCTTTCATGTATTCAGAAAATAATTCAACCAATTCGATGATAGGCTTACGATAGGATTCATTAATAACGACTTTTGTCCCTTGCATGACTTGGAAAACCGCACTAGCTGTGGGGACTAATCGCTTTAAACTGGATTCTTTCCCTATCAGCAGCAGTCCTGTCAATGTGGGATATACATTCTCGCCAACTCGCACAACCAATTGGAGTGCCTTTTCTAAGTCTTCATCTGATAGCGATAGTAATTGCTGATCACCATTTTGATTCTGTATGGTCTCTCTCAAACGAACTATTTGATTCGGATCTAAATCATCTACGGTTCCATCCTGAACTGGCTGTGCGGAAAAATCCAACTTCCTTAAATCAGATAGTCTCGTGTAAATTTCGTATGGATACATAGGAACAACTTCAGGAGAACCATCTGCCTTTAAACGGCGTTTCAAAAGTTTACCAGAAGCCGTTGCAACCACGGAATAGCTTTTGGGAATAGAAATCACCATGACAGGCAAATCATGATCGTAAATAATTTCTGTACGCACAGATAAGGAAGGCCGCGTACAATTTGCTATTAATGCAGCTAAACCGATAGGATCTTGATGATGCTTGACAATACCGGTGACTTGCCCATTATCTTCTATCCCCAGATAAAGTGTCCCACCTTCTGTATTTGCCATGCCTATAATTTCATCTACTAAGTCACTATCAGGATAACCCCCACCTCGATCACTTTTAAATTCAATGGTTAGCGTTTCTTGCATTGGTAATTCACTCATGGTCATATTTCACCTCTATCTTATATATTGTTCTTGATGCAATTCAACTCAATTCAATTTAATTCATTTTAATTCATTTTAATTCAAAAGTTGAATTGAATCAAGTTAGTTTAATTCAAAATTGAGTTGAATTGAGTTAAATTGAATTGTTTCTTCATGTCTGTATGACTTTACTATGTTGTTATCAGTCGTATCAAAGCTGACAATTCATCTATGCGTATCTAGCACCAACTAAACCCCTTTCACAGTATGAATGATTTTTATGTATTTTTCTGTTTTTAAAATAACATCTCTATAAGCGTAACAGGAGGTGAGTAAAAATGTTAGAAATGACGCAAGAAGAGTTGGTGTCTGTAGATGAGGCTTGTGCAATTCTTATGGTCTCAAAAGGTACTCTATATGGATTGCTTAGAAGTGGCGTATTAAAAGGGTTTAAAATTGGCCGCATTTGGAAAATCAGTCGAAAAGCCATTAACTATTACATCAATAAACATACAGAATTAGATTAAAGAAAGTCTCTGCAGATTTTGCAGAGACTTTCTTTATCCTCCAAATCACTCCTCGGGTAGTAAGGTTGCAGTAAGGTTGTAAAAGGGAAATTTTGCTTTTAGGTAATAAAAAAAGAAGTGCAAAATTTCACGTAATACTGCACTTCCTGACTATTTTTATTTATTTTTTGAAAATCACTTTAGTGTCAGCTTGGGAAGCTGGCGTTCTACCGATGAACTACACCCGCATACTCATGCATAGATAATACCATACTTTCCGCTCTTTTTCCAGTCTTCGCGAAAAGTTATTTAGGGAAACGGCTCGTCAAGTCACCAGCAACAAAAAAGGAGCTGTGAAGAAATGAATCCTCATTTCTTCACAGCCCCTTTTTACTT
>USJD01000051.1 GCA_900554835.1 uncultured Prevotella sp.
GTTCTGAGTGCCCTCAGTGAAGGGAAATTGAAATCCTATTGGATGTCAACGGGTGCCAACGCCATGCTGACGAAGGTATTGAAAGACTTTGCCAACAATGTGGTTAAACTGGATAATTCTCTCATAGACATGGACAATTTGGAAACTTCCGACGTGAGCACACAGAATCCAAAGCTATTCTTGTATCAAGCAGGTTACCTCACGCTCAAAGGATGTAGAGAAGACAGTTATATCTTAGGCTTCCCTAATGGTGAGGTGAAAAAGGCTCTGTTCGACATGGTGCTTCCTATTCTTCTGAAACAGAAGCCTGCGGACATGGACAATACGATACAAGAACTGAAAGAGCACATGAGCGAAGGAGAAGTTGGCCAAGCTATGACTTGTCTCAAACAACTCATTGCCAGTACTCCATACAGCACCCAGAAGAAAGAGCAATTTGTCTTCGAGGAACACTTCCGTTTCATCGTCAAGAATCTGTTCTACATTTGTGGCTTTACCGTGGAAGAAGAGAAACAAGTGGCTGGCGGTCGCATCGACCTTGTCATCCATACCTCTCGTATCATATATGTATTAGAGTTGAAGATGGCTGACAATGGTGGCACAAATGCAGCAACCCAACAAATAGAAGTTCGCCATTATGCCGACGCTTATACCGCAAGCCATAAGCAAACCATCGGTCTTGCCTTAGTATTTGGCAAAGACAACCGAGGCTTGATAGATTGGAGCGAAGTGGAATAAAAACAGTATTGCTGTGCCACGACACAAACAGCAGGACTTGCCGAGGGTATTGCAGAAACAAAGCTAGCAATAGCAAAACGATTCCTCTCCATGGGCTTATCAGCAGAGCAAACGGCACAAGGTGCAGGGCTTTCGATTGATGAAGTGGAGAAACTGGTGAATGAGAAATAGAAGTTTGCCAAATTACAAACAGACAAACTTCTTATATCGCAATATTATATTGCACAAATTCTCATCATTCTCCAAGCAAGAATGATGAGAATTTGCGTCTATGATTGCATTTTCCCTACAAATTGTCCTTCCAAGAACCTTTCTTTAGAATAGGACTCTTTGGCAAGAAACGCTTCGGAGAGAAGCGGTTTGGATTCTCAACGGAAGCCTTCACTGTGTAATTGATATTACCTAACGATTCCACAACCTTACCTTGCCCCTTTGCTTGCGAAGAAGACTGAGAGGTTGCCAAGTCAAATTCCACAAAGTCTTCATGAGAATATTTATAAGAAGGATTCGATAAAGTCATAACACGCTTATAAATTGCCTCACGAGAAGGAGCATTAAAAGGAGCATCATTATATCGCATCATACTATTTTCCGTAGGACGATAGCAACCTTTACCATATAAGAATGCACCTTCGTAACTTCCTATATTTTCAAGAGTATATCTACTATCGCTAAGATAATTATTCCATATACTCTGTGAACCTTGGTTACAATCCACATTTAAATGCCAATCCTTAGCATGACTTTCTGCAAGACTCACCTTGCGTTCGGTTGGAATCTCTACATTTTCATTACCAGACTCAATATATTCATCTGCCAAATGAGCAATACCATGCCCTCCAACCTCATGATTCAAAACTGTAGAAACGCCATCCATACAATAAGCAACAAAAGAGCCTTTATCATCATAGTATAAAGTTGTATAGCTACGCCCTACTGACGCTTCTACATTATATACAACAACTACCATTGCTTTGTCCGCATCCTCTCCAACAGCTCTCTGCGCATACTTAAAAGCAACTTCATCACTCTGGTTGATAGCATGTTTGGCATCAGAAAGAAACTCCGCATTTGGAGAAACAACTTTCACTGCTTTTACCGTAAAACGATTTCGTAAGGACTTATATGGTTCAACCTTGAAGAACTGCTCCATAGCTTCGTTCATTTTCTGCTCATAAGCGCCACCTGCTCCCATAGCTTTGTCAACAAATCCTTCTCCCATAAGCACAATATCTATACCAGTACCTTCCGTAGCCTCTTGAAGAGTAACAACTTCTCCGTCTTTAGAATAATCAGAAGATGTATAATAAGCCTGACCTGTTATTTTTTCACCAAAATACTCTTCTAAAAATGGTATAATTTCCATATAATCACGCGTAAATGATTGGAATATTATCACTCCATCACTATCTATCGCATAAAGAGTTGGAGAACCTCCATAAAGACGAAATGCGTCTATTTTATTTTCATGTGTTTCTGAACAATTTTCCCAAAGAATACCTGCTTTTTCAATATACTTGAGATGAGTTTCTTCATCGACACAGGGTGTTGCCATTCCACAAAGGCTAGAAACTCCCAAAATATCCAATCCTTTGGAATGCAATTGATTATAAGCAGGAACTAATTTCTTAATTAAGGCTTGTGAAAATGGACACCAAGCTTCCCATTCTAAAATAATCGTTAGCTTACTTTTAGCTAAATCTTCATTCGAATGAATACCGCCATTAAAGTCAACTAGTTTAAAATCGGCCATAGGAATCTTTTTACTCGCCCAATAATCAAAATAAGCTTGCTCGGGATAGTTACGAGGGGCAGCTGCAAATCTTAACCAATAGTCACGAAAACGTTCGTGCTTTTCTGCCCATTCTGGAACTTGCCAATTATCAGAATACTCAGAGATAAGGAATTGCTGTGGATTACTTATATAATTCATCAAGTCCGACCAAGGATGTTCTGGAAGAGGTCCTTCCAAATCCGCTTCATTTCTTTCCAAACTGAAAGATGTTAATTTATTTAGACATGTTGGAATTTTACCTGATATCGCATTTCCATCTAGAAACAGCCCACTAAGATTTTTAAGTTTTTCAAATGCTGTTGCAGGAAGTTCTCCTTTTAAATTATTACTATATAGCATTAAATCTGTCACAGTATTCTTACCATTGACTTGACGAGTATATACTCCATGCCACTCAGACACAGGTTTGTCGCTACACCAATTCGTTTTATCTGCCCAATTATCGCCATCTAACGCTTGGTATATTTCCACAAGGGCATCACGTTCTTCTGCTTCAGAAATGGTATTATAAGTTTCAAAAATAATCAATGGCGAATCGTAGGTTTCTTCTGTAGCTCCATATTCAGAGTCCTTGTATTGAAGTCTGATATTTATTTTCCCATCAGTACTTACTTTCACTTTTAATTCACTTGCACATGGTAAAACTGTTCCATGAAAATATCCATTTTCACCAAACTCTACCATTTGCCTTTCTACTTGTGCCATACTTGATAAAATACAAGTAAAAAGTACAACTAATAAAGAATATACTCGTTTCATCGCTTCTGTATTTTTATGGTTTTACGATTATTTGCTTTTATTATATATACGCCAGCAGGTAGATTTGAAGTTATCAATTGCACCTTACCCTCTGCATCAGCCTTTTGAGAGTAAACAATCAAACCGCCCATAGACACTACCTCCACTTTCTCATTAGGTAGCATACCACTAAAGGCATAGCCGTTATCTAATGCTTCTATAAATATATCCTTTGTAGAAAGGATTTTTCCTATTTCAGCAGTTTTCTTCTCATCAACCTCAACACATTCGACATAATGCATGTCACTTATCTTTAATTTTATAGGGTCTAGATTATCAGCAGAAATAGACACCTCACCTGGTACTTCTAGGTCAAAAGTCAATTCATGTTTCAAGCTGATAAAAACACGTCCATCAACATGAAAGAAACATAAAGCCTTCACCTTTTCTTGAGCATATAGTGGCATCAAACTCACACATGACAAGAATAAACAAAATAAAAATCTAATCATAACTTGTAACTTTAAATATTTTAGAGTCCATGCGCC
This sequence comes from uncultured Prevotella sp., assembly GCA_900554835.1. Taxonomy (GTDB): domain Bacteria; phylum Bacteroidota; class Bacteroidia; order Bacteroidales; family Bacteroidaceae; genus Prevotella. Next base: position 3,820 of record USJD01000051.1, read on the forward strand.
AAGCACAAGGACTCCAAAAATCAATTTTAATAATACACGATAGTTCTAGTTTCTACAGCAGGGTCACTACCAGTAGCACCATAACCAGTACGTTTTGTCCAATTGCCATGGTTGTCAATGGACGAATATTCATAGTCCATATTGGTCTCATACTGTTCTGTTTCCTCAGCCCCCATTTCGGTAAATTCACCTTTGAGATGGCGATGAGTGAGGAGTCCTTTCTTATCATACTTATAAGTATAGACATCATTTCCCTCACCAGATTCAACCTGCATTTTCTTCAAGCGACCAGTCTCGGCATCAAAAGTTAAGATATGATTATCCGCACACCCCATTTCACCCCAAACATAGGATGCAATGCGACCATTCTTATCACGCCCATATCCTTCGAGAGAACTAAGAGGTTTGCCATTGTACTTAATCCACTTACCCTGCTCGTCAAAGACAAGGTTATGAGTTGTTCCAAACTCATCCTTCCACTTGCAACTTTTCACATTACCATGCAAGTCAAAGGCTGCCAAATCCCCCTTGCCACCAAGAGTAAGGTCTTCCTTCTCCACTTCTTGCTCAGCATTCTGAGCTACACTGTCAGCAGAAAGAGTATCTGCTACTTGCACACTGTCATTTGCAGTCTGCTCATTCGCCTTGTTACCTGTTCCCTTGCAAGAGAACATCACTGTAGCAAAAGCTACAAAAACAAAGAATGCCGTTGTTCTAAAAAACTTTTTCATACGATAATCAACAATTGGTTAATAGACATTTACATTCACACTAACAATCTACATTTTTCTTAAATAAGACTATCAAGGCAAAGGCGAATAGGATTTCTCCTAAACGCCTATGTTTTGATTATTTTATTACATTTATATCAAAGAATCTAACCTTATCATCGGTAAGAGGATAACTATCTGAACGACATGTCATTTCTCCACTCAGTACAGAAGCAGAGGCATAGAAGCCTTCAACCTTACAAGTAATTGTAGCACTTTGACCAGCTTTCAAAGGTAATGTGACGTAATAGTTATAGTTATCACTACCATTTAGAGAGTATGCTGTATGATTATAGCTATTGCCTTGATTATCCTTAAATTGCCAAGAATTAAACGTAATGTCTGCTATATCTACCGAAGAAACATTTTTCACCTTGAAGGTAAAATAGCAGAAATTTGCATTATTCTCCTTTTTAAAAACACAACTTACGTCATCAAATTGCAGCCCATTGTCATTGGTTTGGAATCCATAAGAAAGGATACGGTTGTCTGTAACAGACAACTTGTTCAAGGCAACCTCTCCAGAAAAGTCCAATTCTGAAGCATTGGCAAGGAATGTAACATTCACTCGTTTGGAAGAATTGGTCTTATCATAGTCTGGCACTATGAAACTTCCAGTTATAGTCTCCTTTTTCTTAATAGCTACCGTCTTATAATAATTAGTGAATCCACCATTTACGGCAACATCCGCAGAACTATAATGATTACCGAGGTCATCATCAGCTTTTACCGTTTTAAGTTCTACGTTCTGCAAATCCTTACCACTGATATTCTTCAGCGTAAAGTCGATGCGAAGTTTACTACCAACACGCTCACAACTAGTTACTCTCATATCAAAGTAATCAGAAAACTCTGGCTCTTTGTCACCAGTTAGTTCGTCACAAGATGCAAAAGCCAATACAGCCAAAAGCATCAACATCAAATACTTGAATTGTTTCATACGTAAATAATTTACATCATTTTCCTCACTTGGCTCCACAGCGAAGAACTTAAAAATAAGATATTATAATTAAACGACAAGAGAGCCTTCCATACCAAAACACCCCTTGTATGGAACTGTCGTTTATACTTTTTGCAGCATCCCCATAATATTATTTTATTAAGACCATTAATAACTATATCGAATTAGGTTTTAAGGTTGCTTTATAACACTATCACAATTGAAAGGCAATAGTCATTTTACTATGATAGAAAAAGGCTGTCACCCTTCAATTTATTACTTTGAAGGATAATAAGTAATAGTCCTTGTCTCTACCCAAGAAGAACCGTTAATTCTCTTTGCAAGTCTCTTCGTCCAATTACCTTTAGCGTCCTTAGCTTGAACGGTATAAGTAACTTTTATGGTAGAAGTTTTTTCCGTATCATAATTCTCTATTTTAGAACTGGTAGAGTTAACGTAGCCATCTAAATCATAAGCAAATGTGGTCTCTATCAGCATACCACCATCCTCATAAGTATGCTTTGCCAATTTACCTTTGGCATTGTAAACAAAGGTATCTTCTCCACTACCTGGAGTATAATAGGCAGTATAAAGTTCTCCACTAGTAATGCGCCCTTTTGCATCCCTAGAACATTCTGAATAAAGAGCATTACCACCCATTTTAACAAAAGTACCTCCATTCCACTTTAAGCAACGTCCATTCTGAGCAAAAACAACCACCTCCTTGTTGTTATCTTTAGAAAATCCCTTATAGATACAACCAGCCTTATGATTTACCCAAGTACACTGCTTTACTTTCCCTTTCAAGTCAAAAGCTGTCAAATCACCTTGTGCCTTTACCAAACTTGGCATCATCATCAAGAAAAATGCCAACATTAAACGAACTATATTTTTCATTATTTCTTATGTTTTAAATGTCTTTACTTGAAGTTGATATTACGCATTTCGATATAGTATTTATCCTCAAAAGGAATCTTGATGTAGCTAAAGCCTGTAACATTAGCAGGAACATTCTGTATTGTAAAGGTTGCTTTTACAGGAATCTCTGGTTGAAGAGTTTGAGCTGCCAGTTTCACCTTAGGGGTATAAGAATTTCCTTCCGCATCATAAGCAATATGTTTTCCGTATTCAATGTTTAGACCTTTAGCTGAGCTTGATAGATTTTTAAAAGCCACATTAACCGTTACGGTATTTCCTACACGAGTGCAATTATTGTATTGAACATACAATGTAGGAAGCGAACAGTAAATGTTGCTAAAGTTCGTATTCTGTGCAAAAGTAACAGGAAGATTTCTCACTTCTAATTGTAGCGACTTGTTAATATCAGAAGAACCTTGACCTTTAGCATCGTGGCAGGTAAACTTCAAAGACTGGATTGAAGTATATTTCTTATCATAATTCTTTACCAACACATAGCCCTTGACAGGAATGCCTACAGGCAAACTCTTCACGTAACCAGCATCTTCCCCATTAATATAGCCCTCTATCTCATGATTTTTTCCATCAGGACTATAAGCAACACGATAGCTTTCCGTGTGTGGACCAGTAGAACCAATTCCAAGTTGCACATCAGAAGAAGTATTGTTGGTCAACAACAATCTTACGATAACGTCCTCTCCCCAATGTTCGCAACCAGTTACCTTCAAGTCAACTCCATAAGCAGTAAAGCTAGCACCTATCCCCGTCTTGTAACCAAGAGAATTACTATATGAAGAACTAGATAGACTACTAGAGCTACTATTCGTTGAACTATTGTTTGTGTCAGTAATCAACACTTTCTCAGCTACCTTTCCTAATGTTTTCCAAAAGCTTTGGGCAGCAACATCTTGAACATTCGCAAGAGCCAAAACCATAGTTAAGGCTACCATCATTTTCTTTTTCATATCTTACTTTTTGTTGATTAAGCAATTTAAAATACAGCAAGGTTTACTTCTTCTCCAGCATCCCCTTTGGAATATAAGCAGTAAAGATAGTCCCTACCCCATTTACGACAATGCCGATTCTTGACTGTCCTTTGATGCGGCATACAAAACCTTCTAGACCTGCGAACTTTCCATCCACAATCTTGACCACATCATTCATTTCAAAATCCATGTGGTCATCGGCAATGAATAGTTTGTTTTCATCATCGACATTCTGCCATTTGATAAAACTATCCATCTGATTTTGAGGTATGACCAAAGGCTTGATGCCTTTTCCGATTTTTACCCCCCCCGAATTAATATGCGGTACATAATAATGGTGGAAGAAATCGAGTTCACCCTTGCCAATATACTTCTTCATCTCCTGCTCCGTACTTTTAACAAACAAGAAGTTAGGAATCAAGGAAACTTGACGGTGTATTCGCTTTCCCTTACACACAAAGCACTTCTCTTGCAAAGGCAAGAACACCTCTATACCTTTAGCCTCAAGAAAATCCTTGGCTTTCTTTTCCTGTCCATAAGCAGCTCTCATCAAAAACCAAACCGCCACTTCCACATTTTCTGTAGAAGAGGCGGTTGAAGCTTTTATCGTTGATTTCGTATCTGTAGCTTGATTAACACTTGCCTTAGAAACATAGTCGGGGGACACCCCGTTTTGTACACCACAGGGAGACATAATGTCTTTCAATACATTACTAGACGGAGAAAATTCTCCTTGGTTTTGTCCTTTACACAAAGAGACAGATTTATTTTTACTCAGCATGAAACGATTCATGTTGTTAGATATAATACATCCACCGAAATGGAATACATTTGCAAATGTATAATAAAAAAACGAGACCTCCAAATTTTTTCTAAAAAAAATAAAGAGATGATAAGTTTTTTAATGTAACATTTAAGGTAACTATAGAATTTCCTTCAAAGGAACCATGACAAACTCTCGCTCCTCCATCAAAGGATGGGGAATAACGAGATCTGGTTCATTCACTTTTAAATCATCATATATCAAAATGTCAATATCAATAATACGATCATGGTATTCACCATCCACAGACTTACCTACCCTGCCCATCTCGCACTCTATCTTCTGCGTAGCCTCAAGAAGTTGACGAGGAGCCAATATGGTATCCACCAGTACACAGGCATTGATAAAATCATTGGGAGAGGAAAAACCCCAAGGCTTGGTTTCATAAAGAGCTGACTGGCGCTCTACCACGCCAACCAGCTCTTCTATCTTTTCAATAGCCTCACGAATATTGCGCTTTCTGTTGCCCAAATTCGTACCTAAGCTCAAATATACTTTGTGCATGATATAGGCTTAATCGTTCAAAATCAACAGGGAGTCGCCGAAGCAGCCGAACATATATCCGTTCTTCACTGCCTTCTTGTAGCAACTATAGACGAGGTCATAACCACCAAAAGCAGCTGTGCTCATCATGAGCGGTGACTCTGGATGATAGAAATTGGCAACCATACAGTCTGCCAGACCAAAATCGTAAGGAGGAAAGATGAACTTATTAGTCCAGCCATCAAACTCCTTCAACATACCGTCAGTACCGACAGCAGACTCAGTAGCCTTGACCACACTGGTACCGATAGCACATACATGGTGTCCAGACAACTTGGTCTTATTGACAAGATCACAGCACTCCTTGCCGATAATCATCTGTTCAGAATCCATCTTGTGCTTGGTGAGGTCCTCCACCTCAATCTCATGGAAGTTACCCAAGCCACAATGCAAGGTGATAAAGGCTGGCTGAATGCCACAAATCTCCAGCTTCTTCATCAACTCACGTGAGAAGTGAAGACCAGTAGCAGGTGCAGTAACAGCACCTTCCTTCTCGGCAAATACACACTGGAAGTCATCCATATCTTCCTCGGTAGCATGGTGGTTCTCGCGTTTGTCAATAATATAGCGTGGCAATGGAGCCTCACCCAGAGCAAACAAAGAACGCTTGAAGACATCGTGCTGACCATCCTCATCATAAAGGAAACGAAGGGTACGGCCACGGCTGGTAGTATTGTCGATTACCTCGGCTACCATCTCGTTCACATCGTCAAAGAACAACTTGTTGCCGATACGAATCTTGCGGGCTGGTTCTACCAATACATCCCAGAGACGCATTTCCTGATTCAACTCACGAAGCAGGAATACCTCTATCTTAGCATCAGTCTTCTCCTTGGTACCATAGAGGCGAGCAGGGAAAACTTTCGTATCATTGAAGATAAAGGTATCACCCTCATCGAAATAGTTGACGATGTCCTTAAACTGCAAGAATACTGGATTACCCTCAGCATCGACCATGTCATTGCCTTCGGCATCCTTCTTATACATTTCGATCTTCTCAGACTTCTTGTGAAGAACCATCAGGCGAGATTCATCACGACGAGTCACTTCGAAAGTACGCTCACCGTTAGCTGTTTTTACAACACGCTTTGCCTTATGTGGATAGAGGGCAATCTGTGCCTCTGGCAATTTAAAATTGAATTGTGATAGTTTCATGTTATATATTTTTCTCCTTTCTGATTATTACTTATGATTCTTTTTATGAGAAGCCGGTTGATTGTTGTCAAGGATACTATCCTCCAACTCCTGTGCATCAAGCCATTCCTGGAAACGGTCGAAGTCGATACAATTCTCTACCGAGAAACTTCCTGCCTTGGTACGACGGAGTGCTGTCAGGAAAGCACCGCTATCGAGGGCTCTACCGATATCACGGGCCAGCGAACGGATATAAGTACCCTTGCCGCAGACAACACGGATGCTTGCAGTTTTCTGCTCATCATCATAGTCGGTCAACTCTATCTCATCCACCCTAACAGTCTTTGGCTTCAACTGAACCTCCTCACCTGCACGTCGCAAGGCATAAGAGCGGTCGCCATTCACCTTTACAGCACTATAGGTAGGTGGAACCTGCTGTATTTCGCCGACAAACTGCTTCAAAACTTCCTCTACCAGTTCTCGGGTGATATGCTTAGTAGGATAAGTATGATTTACAGAATGCTCCATGTCATAACTTGCCGTAGTGGCACCAAGTTGGAGCGTAGCCGTATATTCCTTGGTATGAGTCTGCAATTGTTCTATCTGCTTGGTACATTTACCTGTACAAAGCACCAGAACACCAGTAGCAAGGGGGTCAAGCGTACCAGCATGTCCTATCTTTACCTTGAAGCCAAGTTTCTTGCTGAGCAGATAGCGTACATGCGCCAAAGCTCCGAAGCTCGACATCCGATAAGGCTTGTCGATAGCTATAATTTCTCCTTTTCTGAAATCCATTATAAAATATTTAATCCACCATCTGCATGTCTACACCACAAAGACCGCAGATGATGATGATGAGTCCTACAACGATACGATACCAGCCGAAAGCTGCGAAACCGTACTTGGTGACATAATTGATGAAAAACTTAATGGCAAGGATGGCAACGACGAATGCTACTACTGAGCCCAAAATCAATGTTACCAGGTTATTACCCTGGGTGAGCAACGAACCGCCACCATGGCTGATGAGCTTATAAACCTCCAGACAAGTGGCACCAAACATAGTTGGAACCGCCAAGAAGAACGAGAACTCTGCAGCAGCCTTACGAGTAAGACGCTGAGACATACCACCCACGATGGTTGACATAGAACGAGACACACCAGGAATCATCGCAATACACTGGATAAAACCGATGGTCAAGGCACGCTTGTAAGTAAGCTTAGTCTGCTCACTACCTTTATTGAATATCTTATCGCAGAAGAGCATGAAAATACCACCCACAACGAGCATCCAACCTACCAACTGCACATTGCCAAGGTTAGACTCAATAAAATCATTGAAAGCAAGACCCAACACCACCGCAGGCACAGTACCCACTACCAATCGTGCATAGAAATCGAACATCGCCTTCCAATAGGTCTTCTCTCCTGTTTTCACTGAATCCGGATAGAAAAATCTCTTCCAGTACAAACAGATAACGGAGAGTATAGCGCCAAACTGAATGATGACAGTAAAAGCGTTAACAAACTGATCCTGAATATCTACGCCCAACAAGTTTTCGGTGATAATCATGTGGCCTGTACTTGATACAGGCAAGAATTCGGTCAATCCTTCTACAATAGCGATAATGATTGTCTGAATAAAATCCATCTAATAATAATATGTATATTAATTATAAATTATTAATTGTCTTTCGGCTTGCGTATTACTGCATAGATGATTGACAGAAAACCTATCAGTGTAACTGTAGGAGCTACCACTATACGACGAGTACTAAAGATGTCCATATCGAAAGTATTCTCATTAGAGCCAGCACCGCTCATCAGGAGAAAACCTAAGATGACAATAGCCATACCGATGGCCAACAAGATAAAGTTGACCTTATCAAATGCCAAATTTCTTCTATCCATGAATATATAATAGTTTAATGTTGAATTTAAATCTTATAAAGATCGCCAGCCTTCATCTTCAGGAACTTATTGACAGAGATACTTGCACACAATGAAGTGATAATGATTCCGAAGAGGAATACCGCTCCACCCGTGATGGCAAGTTCTTCCCAACCGAGCACGGTCAGCAATTCCGGTTCGTTTACATACCAAGCATAGATACATCCTCCTAAGAATGCATCAGCCAAGAAGGCAGATAACAGACCTATCAAAATCGCTCTGCGAATAAAAGGAGCACGGATAAAATTCCATGAAGCACCTACTAACTTCATCGTATGTATTGAGAAGCGACGTGCATAGATACCTAATCTTACCGTATTGTTGATCAACGAGAAAGAGATGAATGTCAACAACACTGCAACAATCAGCAAGCCTAAGCTTATCTTAGCCAAAGATTCGTTTACTTTTTCTATCAAATCGTGCTGATAAGAAACCTCGGTAACTCTCGGATATGCCTTCAATTCCTTGGAAATCCATTTCAGGGAATCATTATTGGCATAATCGGCCTTTGTTGTGATTTCTATAGAAGGCTGGAATGGGTTTACACCTGCAAACTCGCTTGGATTTGCACCCAAATCGCGGGTAGCCTCCTTCAAAGCACGTTCCTTAGAGATATAATTCAAGTTGTTCACAAAAGGACGAGCCTTTAAGGTTTTACACATCTGAACTGCTTCAGAATTGGTCATATCCTGTTCAAACATCACTGTTACTACAAGGTTCTGCTTGACATACGACGACAAGTTTCGACCCATGAGGACCGAAAAGATGACAAAACCCAACAAAACGAGTACCATAGAGGTACTTATACATAAAGTGACCATCTGCAATCCACGATGATTGCTTGGCTTATATTGTTTCTTTCTCATTTTACAAAAGGGTATAATACACCAAATTTTGTGCAAAGTAACAAAAAAATAAGGACATAAACGAATCTTTAACAGTTATTAATAAGTATTTTTGGGAAACATCAATGAATTTCACGTATATTCACAGTGTTTCAGTCGGAAGACTTAAGGGAACACACCTAACAAGGAAAAGGACCGACCTCACGGCCAGTCCTTTCTTCATACGGAGTAAAATTCAAATAGGTATGACTTTAAATTTTACCATTCTTACAGTAGAGCTTCGTCATGAAAACAAAGCTCGTCTATTACATTTAAGAGAGAATAAACTTACAACTTGGTAATAACACCCTTCTCAGAACTCTCCAGGAACTGGATAATATTCTGAATCTCCGGACCATCTGGCACCTGATCCTTGATCTGGTTGATGGCATCGAAGAGGGATGTCTGACCATGGAATACCAGTCGGTAGGCATTCGCAATATGCTTGCGAACCTTCTCGGTAAGCTCGGCTGCTTCCATGATGATGGTGTTAGGACCTGCATACTTCACAGGCTTTCCACCGGCAATGATATAAGGAGGAATATCCTTAGAGAAGGTAGTACCTGCCTGAATCATCGCCAAGTCGCCTACTCTAGTCTTGGCGTTCTCTACTACAGATGTTGAGTAGATGACACCGTTACCAATCACGCAGTCGCCTGCAATCTTGGTACCATAACCGAATACGCAACCGTTGCCGATTACGGTATCGTGAGAGATATGGGCACCTTCCATCAGGAAGTTGTTGTTGCCCAGAACGGTCTTGCCGCCAGCATGAGTACCACGGTTGATAACCACATTCTCACGGATGGTATTGTTATCGCCAATCACTACCTCACTCTCCTCACCGGTAAAGTTGAAATCCTGTGGGAGGGCAGCGATAACGGCAGCCTGGAATACCTTATTATTATTACCCATGCGAGTACCGTTCATGATGCTCACGAATGGATAGATGGTACAGTTGTCGCCGATGACCACATCGTCCTCGATATAGACGAATGGATAGATCTTGCAGTTATCTCCAATCTTAGCCTTTGGAGAAACCTCTGCCTTTGGACTTATTATACTAGCCATAATAATCTAACATTTAACATTTAACATTACTTAGCACCTCCACCCAATGCATAGTAGAGATTTACTACTGCCTGCATCTTGTAGAAGTCATCAGCTACCTTAGAAAGTTGTACGTTGAGCAGCGAAGACTGTGCCTGGATTACCTCAAGGTAAGAACCGCCAGCCTCTGACATCAACTTACGTGTATCCTCCACATTCTGCTCGAGTACGGCGATGCGCTTAGCCTCCACCTTACTCTTCTCATCAGAATAGTTGTAGAGCACGAGGGCATTGCTCACCTCGCTACCAGCCTTCAGTACGGCATTCTGCCAAGTATTGTAAGCCTGCTCATACTGCATCTTAGCCACCTTCAATCCTGCGATGATTCTACCATTCTGGAAGATAGGCTGAACCAATGAGCCAACTGCAGAAAGCAACCACTTACCTGGGTTCACGATGCCCATACCACCAGAGTTGGTAAATGCACCTGTACCGGAAATGGTGATAGATGGATAGAACTTGCTACGGGCAGTCTCTACGCCATAGAAGCACTGAGCCAGATTCATCTCGGCTGCATGAACATCGGCACGGTTGTTGAGCAACTGGATGCCTACACCGGTAGAGAAATTAGCAGGAAGACTCTGATTCTCCAACTTGCCACGGGTGATGGCATGTGCCTGGTCGCCGATGAGAAGACTCAGAGAGTTCTCTGTCTCACGAATCTGACGCATCAGGTCGGTCTTCTGAGTCAACACAGCATAGTAGTTGCTCTCGGCAGCCTGCACAGAAGTTCCGCGATAGCCGAGCTTGGTATCCTTCAGTACCTTCATCATCTCCCAAGTATCCTTGGTCAAGCCTTCCATATTGTTAACCAGTTCCACCTGCTTATCGAGCATCAACAAAGTATAATACATATTGGCGATGTTGGCGATGAGGTTGGTCTTGACAGATACCTGATAATCCTTCAACTGGAGCAGCGCCATCTGGGCACTGCGCTTCTGAGAGAGCAGGTTGCCGAAGAGGTCAACCATCCAGCTGGCTGTAACAGGCATGCTGTAAGTCTTGGTGGCAGCCTGTCCGTCCCAGGAAGCGATGGTTCCCTGAGGAGAGAAAGACAAGGAAGGCACAAAGGCCAACTTGGCACACTTCAGCTGCTCCTCTGCCATCTTCACGTTCAAAGCCGCATTGAGGAGGTTGACATTGTTTTCCAATCCCTTCTCGATGAGCGACTGAAGCTGAGGGTCGGTGAAGACGCTGCGCCAAGGGATGTTGGCGAAGGTAGTAGTATCCTTTACAGCCAAAGTATCTGTATCAGAAGCTACATCGCGAACGATACCGCTGGTCTTCACATCCGGACGCTCATACTTTCCGTAGAGAGTCTTGCAGCTGCTCAGAGAGAGCGCTGCGAGACCCAATATGATGATATTTAAATTCTTTTTCATTGTTTCCTTTGAAGTTACATTGCGTTATTACTTCTTCTCGATACCCTTCTTGTGATGAGCAGCATTAGCATACTGTTCCAACTCGGCAGCAGCCTCATCGTTCAACTCATCCTCGAACTTCAATGGAGTCAACTTCTCCTGCAACCACTGGAAGACTGCGAAGAGAGCAGGAACCACGAAGATCTGACAGATAGTACCTATCAACATACCACCTACTGCGGCTGCACCCAGGGTCTGGTTACCATTCTTACCTACACCTGATGCAAACATCAGAGGCAACAGACCGATAACCATCGCCAGAGAGGTCATCAAGATAGGACGGAGACGGGCACCGGCACCCAGGATAGCTGAGTACTTGATAGCCATACCCGTACGACGACGCTCGAGGGCGAACTGTACAATCAGGATGGCGTTCTTAGCCAACAGACCGATCAACATAATCAACGAAATCTGCATGTAGATATCGTTAGAGTGACCGAAGATATTGGTGAAGATGAACGAACCTGCCAAACCGAATGGGATAGACAATACTACAGACAATGGCAAGATGTAACTCTCGTACTGGGCACTCAAGATGAGGTAAACGAATACGATACAGAGTGCGAAGATCAAACCTGTAGAGTTGCTTGATTCAGCCTCAGAACGGGTCAAACCAGAGTACTCATAACCATAACCCTCTGGTAATGTCTCCTTGGCAACCTCAGCAATCGCCTTCATACCGTCACCGGTAGAGTAACCGCTGTTAGGAGTTACAGATACATCCATAGAGGTAAACAGGTTGAAACGTGTAATGTTAGACGGACCATAAACCTTCTTCAAGTTCACGAACTCGCTTACTGGAGACATGGTGCCATCAGAACAACGGACATAAATCTTGCTCAGATCATCTGGACGCATACGACTCTCAGGACCAGCCTGAATCATCACACGGTAGAGCTTACCGTAGGCATTGAAGTTAGATGCGTAGAGACCACCGAGGTAACCCTGCATCACACCCAATACAGAAGATGGAGAGATACCTGCCTGCTTGGTCTTGGCAACATCTACATCTACCATATACTGAGGATAGTTAGGGTTGTACTGAGTCTGAGCGGTCTGAATCTCAGGACGCTTGTTCAACTCAGCCAGGAACTTCTTCACATTGTCATAGAACTTGTTCAAGTCACCACCGGTCTTATCCTGCATAGTCATGGTGATACCATTCTGTACAGAGAAACCGGAAATCATAGGTGGAGCAAAGGCAAGAACCTGTGCATCCTTGATGGCAGCAGTCTGCTTGTAGATCATACCCAATACAGAAGTATATTCCATAGGGTTGACAAACAGCGCCTCGATACCGCCACCTGTACAAGCCTCCTTGATACGGTGGAAGAATCCACCCGGACGCTCCTCGAATGGCTTCAGCTTCACGATGATGGTACCCTGGTTAGAACCGGCACCACCGATAAAGCTATAACCCATGATGGCATTACGGGTTGCGATGGCTGGGTTGTTAGCCAGCATCTTATCTACCTGCTTAACCACCTCTGCAGTACGTTCCTGAGAAGTACCAGGAGCTGTAGAGATACAAGCGAAGATAGTACCGGTATCCTCATCAGGCACCAGACCCGTCTTGGTAGTACCCATCAGGGCAACCAAGCCCACGATGCTGACAGCCACCAAGCTACCAGCGATAATGCCATGACCGATAACCCACTGTACACCTTTCTTATATTTATTGGTAATCTTATCAAACTGATAGTTGAACCCAGCATGGAAGCGGTCGATAAGCGACAACTTCTTCTCGCCATGCTCCTCATCATGTGGTTTCAATAACACCGCACAAAGAGCAGGAGACAAAGTCAACGCGTTGACAGCAGAGATGACGATTGACACTGCCATGGTAACACCGAACTCACGATAGAAGTAACCAGATGTTCCACCGATGAATGATACAGGAACGAACACGGCTGACATCACCAATGTAATAGAGATGATGGCGCCAGAGATTTCATTCATCGCATCAATAGAAGCTGTAAGGGCGCTCTTGTAACCCTGGTCGAGTTTAGCATGAACCGCCTCGACTACCACGATGGCATCATCGACCACAATCGCAATGGCCAACAACAAAGCGGAGAGCGTCAGCAAGTTGATAGAGAATCCGAACACCCACAGGAAGAAGAATGCACCAACCAAAGCCACAGGTACGGCAATCATAGGAATCAAGGTAGAACGGAAATCCTGCAAGAAGATATAAACCACGATGAATACCAATACCAAGGTGATAATCAAGGTAAAGATTACCTCTTCGATAGATGCGAACAAGAATTCGGTAACATCCATCAGAATCACATTCTTCAATCCAGGAGGATAACTCTTCTCCAGTTCATTCAACTCCTTCTTTACATCACTTGCAATCTGGGTAGCATTGGAACCGGCAATCTGCTGAACCATACCCATCACGGCAGGCTGACCATCATTGAGCAGGTTGACATTATACATCAAACCACCCAACTCAATCTTGGCAACTTCGCCCAGACGGAGGGTTTGACCGGAAGTATTGCTCTTGATGAGGATGTTCTCATACTCCATTGGAGTCTTCAAACGACCCTTGTAACGCAAAGTATATTCATACTGCATATCAGAACTTTCACCAAAGCTACCAGGGGCAGCTTCGATGTTCTGCTCAGCCAAAGCCTGAGAAACATCAGAAGGAACCAGTCCGAACTCCTTCATCTTCTCCGGCTTCAACCAGATACGCATAGAGTAGTTACGGGTAGAAGGGCTCTGCACATCACCCACACCATTGATACGCTTCAACTGTGGAATAACGTTGATCAAGGCGTAGTTGGTAACAAACTGGTCGTCGTAACGGCCATCGTCTGTGGTCAGAGCGAACATGATAACGTTAGAACTCTGTCGCTTGGTTACGGTGACACCCACCTTGGTAACCTCGGCAGGCAACAGAGACTGTGCCTGAGACACACGGTTCTGTACGTTGACCGCAGCCATATCAGGGTCAGAACCCTGCTTGAAGTAAACGGTGATGCTGGCATAACCTGAATTAGACGCAGAAGAGGTCATGTAGGTCATGTTCTCCACACCGTTGATACTCTCCTCCAAAGGAGCGATGACAGAGTTCAACACCGTCTGGGCATCTGCACCCTGATAGGTAGTAGATACCGAGATGGTAGGCGGCGCGATATTCGGATACTGCTCGATAGGCAGCGATACCAAGCCGATGATACCCAGCAAGACGAAGAAGATGGAAACCACCGTCGAAAGTACCGGGCGCTTTATAAAGTTTGTAAATGACATAATTTACTTATTTTCCTTATACTTTATTATATATTACTTCTTTCCGCCCATAGCTGTAGCGAATGCGTGAGCATTGTCCTGAGACTCACTCAACTTGGCAGCCTCAGCAATCTTCTGATTGTAACGCTCCAGAGTGATAGGCTTGATCTGCTGACCATCGGTCAACTTGGTGATACCCTTCAAAACGATGCGGTCGCCCACATGAAGACCAGAAGTTACGATATAGTTCTTGCCATCATCCTGTGGATTTACCTTGATCTCAGAATACTTCACCTTGTTGTCCTTGGTTACAATGTAAACGAAGATCTTATCCTGCACCTGAGAGCAAGCCTCCTGAGGGATAACGATAGCACTGTTATGATCGTTAGGAACAACGATAGAACCTGCACCACCACTCTTCAGCAACTTCTCTGGATTAGGGAAGTGAGCGATAAGAGAGATAGAACCGGTAGTTGCATCGATGACACCACTCATCTTGACAACCTTACCTGGATGATTATAGATAGAACCGTCAGCCAACTGCAACTTAACAGCTGGGAACGCAGCAATGGCTGCCTGAACACTACCATTGGTCTTAGACATGTTCAATATCTGAGACTCAGAGAGTGAGAAGAATACCTCCATGGTGCTGATGTTGGAAACGGTAGTCAAAGCCTGGCCAGAAGCGCTGACCAAAGCACCTACCTTGAAAGGAAGGCTACCTACAACACCTGCAGAAGGGCTGGTAACGGTACACCAAGCCAACTGCTCGCGGGCTGAAGCCAGAGCAGCCTCTGCCTGAGCTACCTGTGCCTTAGCGGTTGCATAGCTGTTAGCAGCTGTAGAAAGTTCATATTCACCAATAATCTTGCTATCATACAACTTCTTATTGTTCTGGTAAGTCAACTTTGCTGTGTTAGCCTGAGCCTTGGCTGTATTGACAGCGGCAGCAGCTGAACGGACAGCAGCCTGATAAGTCTCGCTATCGATAGAGAACAAAGCCTGACCTGCAGAAACTGTCTGACCCTCATGTACAAAAACCTTTGTAATGAAGCCAGAAACCTTA
>USJD01000052.1 GCA_900554835.1 uncultured Prevotella sp.
CGAACTCATAGGAAGAATCTGGTCTCATGTTCATCAAAAGAGCATCCTTGGTTATAAGTGTCTGACCATGATGTTGTCCGATGGCGTTAGCCAGCTCTTTCTCGATTTCTCTCTTCATGGTGAGGAGGGAAAGGACAAGCAAAAGGTTCAGGGACTTACTGCTAAGCAACGCAAAGCTCGCTATACCAAGGACCACGAAGGGCAAGCGGTAAAAGAGCGTGTGGATGAATATCTGATGAAGAAGACAGACAAGGCCATAGATATGGTCAAGTATGCCATCAAGCGAGGTGTTCGCTTTGATTACTTGCTCGTAGATAGCTGGTTTACAAACACTAAGCTTGTGCGTTTCATTTCCGGCAGACATATCAAGTGTCACCTGTTGGGCATGATTAAACTGGGCAAAACCAACTATGCAACGAAGCATGGTAAGATGAATGCCAAGCAAATCATCAAGCACCTGCAAAAGGAAAAGGCATGCAAACACAACAAAATACTTCGCTGTACCTATTGTACAATGGACGTTAAGTTGGATGGTGTGCCAGTCCGTTTGTTCTTTTGCAAACGAGGACGCAAGGGAAACTGGAATGGGTTGTTGACCACAGACCTTTCTCTTAGCTTCCTTGAAGCGTATCGTATTTATGCCAGACGATGGGCTACCGAAGTTGCATACAAGGATTGCAAGACCTTGCTGAACTTTGGCAAATGCCAGTCTGTACATTTTGCCGCTCAAATTGCTAGCTTCACTTTGACAATGATGCAGTATAACATCTTGTGTACAGTGAAGAGATTTGAAGCGTATGAAACCATCGGTGGCCTCTTTGCTGAGGTTACCAATGACACTCTCGAGTTGTCCGTAACGGACAAGATATGGGCTATTATTTTGGACTTCGTTCTGGAAACTGCAGAGCGTTACTCTATAGATGCCACAGAGTTACTGGCAGATTTCATCGAAAGTAATCCTGTTGCCCATACGCTACGTAATATGTATATTTATAAACAAGCAAGTTGATATTTATTCACTTGCGAAACTTTAGTTATTAATTATCAGTTTTTTCACCTCAATACTATCATCCTTAATTTCCCCGAACAAATATGTATTTATATCGTCATAAACTTCCTGATAATCGCCAATTGACTTTCCTTGTTCTTTTTGTAAACTTATCAACTTAGATTCTTTACTTTTCGAGAAAAGCTTTTCTAACTCAGACCTAGATTTCTTATTATCATAACATAACAAGAACATTGCATCATCTTGAGATGCCCAAACACCCATGCTGTAAAAATGGGCAACAAACACTTATTTTTGAAAAGTTTCGCTCTCATGACTATCAAATTTTAATCTTATGTAAATAAAAAAAGGATCAATTGGACCATTAAAAGGCTCTCGTGTCTCAACTCTAATTTTCCCACTTGTTTTCTTAAATATCCTTTTGTCGTAAACACCACATAGGAATATTGGCATAGATTTAACAAACCACACCCCCCATGCTTTACTTATAGAATTTTCGAATATCTCTCGAAAATCATAGTAATTGAAACGGATTATAACCTTATCAATTTTACTACTATCAACCGTAAGTACTCCATAGCCAACCAAATCCTTATGCACTAACGAATCAGGCTCATTTTTATAGATTTCAATTTTGCGATTTAAAAATTCAGACAATTCCGAAATGTTTGTACTATAGACGCAAATAGAATCATTCGTGATATTTTGACCTTGAATATTAACAATTACAAGGTTCATAAAAAGTATAATAATTAATGGTTTCATTTTATCGAAGAGTTTATAATTATTTCATTTAGCATATTATTAAACAATTCAAAATCTTCCATTTTGGAAGAAAGGGTGTACCTAGTATATTTCCTCGGCTTTGAAGTATAAATAAATGAAGTTGGATCAATAGCTCCATGTGTCATAGATACATATCTCATATTGTTTAGGAACAACATATCCCCTTGCGAATTATCCGTACCAAGCCCAGAAGGAGCAGCCATATTACTAGGATGATTATGAATATAGCTTCGAAGATAACCATATTGAGAAATATGATCTTTGATATAACCACTACTAGCATCAGATTTTTCAGTATATGAAGTCGATACTGTATTTATGGCATCCTTTAGACCTATTTGACTAAATTTCATATGTGACCATTCCACATTTGTATTGTCTGCTAAAAATTCAAACAAAGATGTACTTTGCTCATCTCCCTTTATTCTAAAAATTTGACCTTGTTCTCCTTTAGGTGTTGTTATATCTTGCAAAGACGAAACTGTACCATAATCAAATGCTATGGACTTATCTGTACGATTATAATTTCCCATATCATCTTTTGCTACCATATAAAATATATCTTGTTTATGATTTTCTATCCGTTTTACGACATAACCGCTACTATTTATTTCCCATTCATCCATTCCATTTGGATCTATTGCGTTTATCGGATTATTTGCACAATAAGCATAAGGGGTCATATCCACATAGTCTGTCGCATGTGGGTCTTGTGTCAAAAACCTCATGCCGTCATACCATCTAGCACCATAATCGTACCAATCCAAGCCGTGCATCCTATCCAATTCTTTCCCATTATACTTATATCTTTGCACATTGCCATTTGTGCTTTCTGCCATCAAGCCACCGAATGGATAGTAATGATTCACTTGTTCCACATCACCAGTAGTACCATTGACTACCACTCGATTACTACCGAGGTGGTCTTTTAGGTAATAATGGTACACAGGTTCTCCATTGGCAAAAGAGATGTAACCTCCATCTACCAATATTTGAGCCAACTTTCCATTCTCATAAATCATATTATCACAATAGTCCAAAGTCATACTTGAGTTTGGTATAGTCGTTACATAGGATGCCTGCAACTTCTTGCCTTGTGCATCATAGACATAACAGATGCTCTTGCCACCTTCCATCTTTAGAGAAGTTGGTAAGTTCAATGAATTATAGGTAATTTGCAAGATACCCTTGTTTAGGTCCTTGACCATATTGCCATTCTTGTCATATCCGTATTCAACATTTTCAGAAGCACCATCAACAAAATTCCAAGCATCCTTGTAAGTAGGGTCTTCCACTTTGTCTTCTGCATTGAGCAACTGATTTCCCTTATAGGTAAAACTTACATCATCTATCAAGCCATAAGTTCCCCCATCTTGAAGGCCATTGCGTTTCAAGGTCAGCATATTACCCATCAAGTCATAAGTATAACGAGTATTGTAATGTCCACTAGCCGCATTATCTTCCCAATAAGAAGCCAATGTTAAACGATACAAACCATCATAGGAAAAATTATATTTTCGCTTCAATGTTTCATTTCCCACACTCCAAGTCATAGAAGTCACATTTCCTCCATACATGCGATAATTACCTTCATAATACGACAAGGTTTCTTTGTAATTTTCAGAAGAGATGCTTGTTGGCCATTCCCTTATATTATATTCATAAGAAATGTTTTCCTTACCAAACACTTTTTGACTTGACAAGCGACAAAGTCTGTCATAAACATTTTGCATCAAAGTGACTTTTTCCCCACCATTTAATTGGTGAGACACTTGCAACAAACGGTCTGCATTATCATACACATAGCTATAAATTTCCTCTTGCTTAGCTGAACCTATGATATGCTCATGAAGCATACTTGCCACCTTACCTGTATATGTATAGAGGTAATAATAACAGTCCAAACCACCCAAATGGTTTTCAGAACGTTTTTGTACAAGTTGACCTTTTTTGTCATAATAACAAACAGAATACAACTCCTTTCCAACTTCTGCTGAGACTATTTCACCCGTTTGCAGACCTATAACATTGTCTGCCCTATTTCCATAACCAACTTTCTGTACATACCCCAAAGAGGGCTTATTGGACATGAAGTCATAATTGTCATAAAAGACTTTCAACGACTGCGTACCATCACTCTTGGAAGACAGCCGACCAAATGGGTCATAACTCATTTGGGTAGCTGTGCCGCTAGCCTTTTGTACACCAGTTTGACTGGAAACAGGTCTATCTGCGTCATCATATTGAATAGTAACAGCATCAACACCAGGAAGCTTCTTAGAAATGCACCGATGTAATTCATCATAAGTATATTGATAAGCATAATCCAACAATGGGCTTGCAGACTTGCAAGAATAATTACCAGGAGAAGCTAAGCGCAATGATGCCTCTGGAGGCAAGACCAATACCAGGTCACCTTTGTCATTATATATATAATATGTATCAACATCAGTATCACCCATTACCTTTCTGATCAAGACTAACCTATCAAAAAGGTCTTTGAACTCGTATGTCACCCTAGCATCCTCATCTATCTTCTTGATAACATTTAGCGAACCATCAGGATAATACGACTTATTGCAAAGGATATCGTTTGACACCTCAAAGCGCAAGCATCCCATGTGAGCATTCGTTGAATTAGTAAGATAAGCAACAATACGACTTTTTCCTTGCATAATCCAAGGTGCCCCAGGGCCTCGCTCATCTCTTAGTCTTCCTAAAGGTGAATCCTCGTAGGAATATTCCACATAAGCCATAGGGTCATTGTAATCTGCAATATAATGCTTTTGCTCTATTTCTGTATAGTTGCCAGAATTACCAGACAAAGAGACCATTTTTCCTTTCCGACGCACACGTCCAAAACCATCATAACTTGTGGCTTCAAGCAAGTCAACCCCACTCTCAGGAGACAAATTTACAGAGACATTCTCCACAAAACGCCCCAAACCGTCATAATAATTGTGTTCGGCAACATAATTTGTCGAACTTGTATTCTTTTGTATGGTAATACAATTTTCCCCACTAGACTGCGCTAGAGAAGGCAATGTTCCCAACAACAATACCAGAACCGATAAATAAATGTCGTATGTTTTCATTGGCGATAAAAATATTTATAAGTTGTTAATGGATTGGAATCTATATCTTTTTCCGAAACAAGCCTTCCAAAAGCATCATATTCATAATGATTTATATTGCCATTTGGTAAAATCATCTCAGAGACCTTATACCATGGATTGTACAAATATGCCGTCACATGCGCATTTGTCCCTTTTACTACTAAATCATACAAATCCTTCAACTCTTTTGCCGTCAATGTAGCCTTGTTTCCTACGTTTCTTACTGTTGTTGAAAGCGCAGACACCTTGTCATAGGTCGTTCCTACAATTTCCATTATTGGACATTGATAAGAATAAGACCATAATAGTACGGTATGCAGACCATCATTTGTTGTATATTCCAAGATATTACCATAGGAATCATACTTTTCCACTTTTAAATCTTGACGCATTTTTCCATCTGTGTCCTTTGTCAAAAATTCGTTGAACATTGGCACTGCGTTTCCAACCAATGAATAGTTCTTTCGATACCCTCCTACAAGCATATTACCAGAAGTGCCCATATAGTTGTCCATACCTGTGACTTCTGCTAAACAATGTTTTTCTTGTAATCCCTCTGCCCCAGTGGAAGTCCTTTCATGTGGATAGGTAAGCACTTTTTGTGATTTTTGGATACCATTAGTGGTCACAACTCTATTTTCTTTATAGTTTGTTTGGTCGTAACCAAAAGTTATTTTTTTAGGCAGCAAAGCCTTACCATTTACATAAGATGTTTCTGTGATTTCATCCAAATAGTTCCAAACATTTGCCTTGGTATATATGGACAAATGATACGTACATCCTTCCGCTGCTGTACCACTTAAAAAGAGAGGGAGACACTTTGGGAACAATATTTCCTCATATTTTTTACTTCCATAAGTGTAATCTGTCTGTTGTACAAGCTCGTCTGTTGAGGAATAAATTTTCCTATTTAGGATTTTTCCATTCAATCCATAGTTGGGATAATAATATTGTTCCCCCATCCCCATTTCCCGATAAGTCTGGTTCTCATAATTACTGACAATATAGCCATTATCCTGTCCATTCGTATTGACAACCTTCTTTTTTACTACAGAATATCCTACGGTAGGAACACCCAAGGACATCAAACTCAAATCGGACTTTTGTGAACCTACAAAAGAATAGGTAAGCTGATCTATAGGCAAAGAACCCTGACTAGAAAAATTCAACGCCATATTCTTGCACCTAACTGTTGGTACAAGCAATTTTCCATTATAATACTCATAACACGTCTTGCTTACAAAGTCTGACTTATGCCCATCATAATTGGTTATGCTTTTAATTCTAACGCCACCCCCAATAGACAATCCACTGCTGTCAGCGATAGATTCATCCAAAACAAACGAGTGTCCTGTCGTTGCACGAATGGATGCCGTTGTCACGTAATCACTAGGAACATACGGCACTGTTACAGATATAACATATACCCCAGGTTTCAAGTGTCTTGTAAATGTCTTTGACACGCCTGGAGTTGAGGTAGAAGTAGAGAAAACCTCATGGTAATTAGTACCTTGGGCACACCATATTGTTGCAGAACAAGAATATTTTGCAGGATCTTTACTGTTGATGTTTACTATAAATTCTATGTCCTTTTCTTCTGAAAGAATGAAACTTTCCCCATTTGGTTTCTCCTTTTGTGCAGCAACAGAATAAACGGAAACGGAGGAGGTTACCATTCGATTCGGGCTTTCTGCACTAGGATAATAATATGAATCATTAAAATGATGACTCTCAAATTCAAAATCCGTATAACCTCCTGTCGGATAAACTATTCTTTTAAGAATACCACATAGGATTTTCTTAGGGGAAGCCAGACGATTGGCATCACCAAGATGTTCTATTTCTGAAATATTTCTTCCAGCTATACTATATGCAGGGCTAGAACAAAAGTTTTTTCTATTATTTACCCCATTGTAATATCCCCAATAATCTTGTGACAAGGAGGTCACATACGGAAGTGAGGTAGTTTCATCATACGAGAAGGAATATTTTTTGTCATCTATAACTAAGTTTATCAATTTTAGCCGTTTCCCAGAATATTCATCATCGCTATAACCTAACGAAGCCCAGCTTGTAGCCTCACTTTTCTGTTCTTCATAAAAGTAATCATACCCAAAAGTAATCTGATGAGTTTGAACATTTCCATTTTTAGACAAAACACGAATGTTTTTGATAGCCTTAGAACCTTTCACATCCAATCTATCTTCTAAATCAAAAAGCACTTTTTCATTATAAGACTCTATTACTGAGGGATACAGCATGTCACGATACAAAGAGGGGGTAGAAGCTCTGGTATGCAAACCTAGCAAATCATTCAAGTCACCAGGGTAAGCACCTGCCATAGTCTTCAAGTGCCCCAAAGACTGATAAATCTCATATTGTCCCTTTTGGCGGAATTGATTATACGAGAGCGTAATGACATCATTGGGATTCAATCCACGAATTTCTGTCAAGTAATAGCAATCCAACTTATCATACTCACTATAAGCCTGGAATACATATTTTATCCCCATATCATCCGTAATGAAAATCTTAATAGGATAAATTGCACCAGTATATTCTGCTTCTATTTTATATTTACTAGCATTATCGTCCAATACTTTCGTGTTTCTTGTTCGGTTATCCAAAGTGAAAGCAACAGTATGACCACAGAAATTTGCATGGAAGACATCTGGAATATGCATCCCATGAACCAAGTCTTCCATCAATAAACTCCGCCAATACAACCTACTCGAAACTTGGTAAGCTTGGCTTATATCCAATAACCCAAGCCCCAAATCCCAGTCAACAAGGTAATCTTGGGGAACATAAGCCGTGTGATAGCCTGTTGCTATCGAATATATGGAGTCCAAGAATTCCTTGTCTGTTTTTTGGGGGAAAGAGCAAAAATCATCTTGTCCATTTACAATATGGGTAATGCTGCCTCCAAACACAAGTCCCCATCCCAAGCCTACGGAAGATGCTTGCTGGCTTACTCTTATTCCTGAAGCCTCGTATTTCAAACTTACAGGAAGGCGTAATTTTCCAGAAGACACCTCCAACAATGGTATGGATATTTCGGGAGTTCCTGTATATTCAGAACTTTCATAAGAGCCATACGTCTCAAAGGCCATCGGGGCAGGTTGCATCTCCTTAAAATTAGGCAGGAGCATATCATAAGTCAAGGGAGTTGGATTTACATTCTGCCCCCAAGAGTACATGGATAATAACAAAAGCCAAATTGTGCATCCTGCCAATATTAGTCTAAAAATAGGTCTCATAAACCATGATTTTATTTGATTAGGAAATTCTTTGAATATTTTTTTCCATTCACTTCCAAATAAAGGATATATTGCCCCATCGGCAAAGAGTTACAATCTACATAAAAACGACTTCCATCATCACAATTTTTGGAAACACTCTTACATAAACATCCCTTTGAATCCACAAGAAGAGCTTTTACTGTCATACTAGAAGTCAAATAACACTCAACCTCTATTGTTTTTCCCGAAAGCATTGCTTGATAAGAAAACTCACCTTGTGAAGAACTTCTATTTTCTTTTATTATGCCCTTCTCTTCAAAAACACTTAAATTTTCCTTACATTGATGTGAATACAAATAAGTGACGCTTGTTGTAGCGGCATCTTCTTTTGGACTTACGGAAACTATCCTGCGATACATGATGGGATAACGATAACCATCTGCATACCATCTAAAAACCTGCTCATAAAAAACAGAGCTTTGGGTACATTGCAAAGAGTCCAATTTGATATGATTTGCCTTTTTAGTATATAGAAGAAGGACATTGTCTATTGTATCTCCTTCTTCTGTCACTAGACATCCTTTTTTCAAGGCTTCCGTATGATATGAGCCAGTATGCCACAATCGCATCTTATCACAATACATGCCACAACCAGAAAAATCCCCATCAACAAACGAGCCTACTACCGTTGGGAAATGCAAATATATTTCAGGCTTGTCATATTTTATCAAAAACTGATTTGATTCATAACCTATGATGGATATATTCTGTGCATTCTGATAGAAATATGTTCTTACCCCTCGACGAGTACAACAAACGGTATCATTCAATATTCTGTAAGAATCTGGGGGCAAAGACTTATCTTTCACCTTGGCTATAGTCCAAACATATTTTTCCCCAACAACTTGTTCGTTGAAGGAAACTTGCACTTTGTCTAGCCAATCCCCATCTCTATAAGAATTAGCTAGCGAACTTAAACTTTGCCCATTTACTTGTTCCAAACAGCCACCAAGGAGAATACTAATGAATAAAAATATCCATTTGCAAGAAATCGGTTTATATAAGTTTAGTTTCATATGCCCACAATATGGTTAGTTCGTGGGGCAAATTTAATTATTTAAAATGAAAGTTCCAAACTTTTATTGATTTTTTTCAAGAAAAACAAAAAGATAATCAGAAAACACTACACTTTTCTTTGAATCATTGCCCACTTAGCTATAACAAACAAAGTGACTCCATTTTAGATGGAGCCATTTTGCTTATTTTTCCTCATAATGGAAGTAAGAAAAGTCGGCAGAGCCACTATCTTCCTTTCCATCCACATACATACCCAAGGTTACGCCAGTAAATCCGCCAGCCACCTCGGTACTCATCAGACTGCAATTCATGGAAGCAAGCTCCTTGAAGGTCTTGCCGTCTGTGGAATAATCGAAATAATACATGATGCCCTCACTGCGCACACGAAGCTTAACAGCTTTCTTTCTGACATTCGGTACACTCTTCACGATATAATCAATGCTCTTCAACTTACAGCGCAAAGCTATCTGCTTATCCGTAACAAAGAAATCCAAGTGACCATCATTGATTTGATAAACCGTCAATCCCGCCTCTACATTTCCTTTAGGAAACACTTCTGACTGCAATTCAAAGTTGGCACTCTCTTGACGGCGACCTATAAACGTAGGCTGATTATTCGCCGTCAACGTACCATGAGGATAAAGACGAAGACTAAATCCTTCCTCGGTTGCTAGTGAATCATAATTGGCTATGATAGGATTTTGAATACGAATCCATTCTGCGTCACCCGTATTAGGATTTACAATTTCATCAGCCCCCAAATGCTTCTCCAACAAAACAGAAGGCAAGGTGTTCGCCTTCACCAAGGTATCTATAGGCAAGCCACCGTTGACCACAGGCCATTCACCCGCCTTCCACTCCACAGGGGCGAGGTAGGTTTCCCTGCCCAGATGATGGTAAGAACCTCCATAGTTGCGATAAGCCAAGAATACCATCCACCAAGAGCCATTCTCTGCTTGCACAAAGTCACCGTGGCCTGTGCCTTGTATCTGCAAGGATTGCCCGAGGCGGCTGCAGTTGGTCAAGATAGGGTTGTTCGGATTGCTCTCGTATGGACCTTCGATGTTCTTGCTTCGAGCAATAGTAAGATGATGCGCCAACTCCGTTCCTCCCTCTGAAATCAAGAGATAGTAATAGCCATCTTTCTTATAGATGTGTGGTCCCTCAGGATAACGTCCGCCATCACCCTGCCATAGTTTCTTGCTCTCCGTGAGTTGTTCGCCAGTCTTGGGATTGATCTCGCAGAGCCAGATAGCATCACCCGGATTGCTCACCATGTAGCACTTGCCATCCTCGAAGTAGAGCGAAGGGTCGATGCCTTGCTGCTTAAGCCACATCGGTTCGCTCCAAGGACCACGTGGGTCTGTGGCAGTAACCATGAAGTTGCCGCCATTACCCACATTGGTCGTTATCATATAATAGATGCCTTCATGATAGCGGATGGTTGGCGCATAGATGCCGAGCCATGAGTTAGTTCCCTTCAAAGGCAACTGGCTTTCACGGTCGAGCACATTACCTATCTGCTGCCAATGCACGAGATCCTTGCTTTGGAAGAGCGGAACTCCTGGGAAATACTGGAAGGAGGAATTGACGAGATAGAACGTATCTCCCACTCTGCAAACAGAAGGATCCGGATGATAACCGGGGATAACTGGATTACGATACTCCTGTGCTGAAACTGGCAAACATACCAGCATCAGCATCCATAAAAATCCAAATAGGTTTTGTCTATTCATAAGGCATTCATTTTTATTGGTAGTTAAAATCGGGAACAAAGGTAAGGTCTTTTGATGAGAATTCCAAACTTTCTCACCACTTTTTGTTGCTTATACTAAATAGAAATGTTTTTGAGCCTAATAGAAATCTCCGTTCAAAGACGCTGAACGGCGGTTCAAAGACGTTGAATGTCGGTTCAAAGACGTTGAACGGAGATTCAAAGACGTTGAACAAAGAATTCATATAGGAGCAAGAACATTTTTATCTAAGATAGAGAACTATTTGCCTAAGATAGAAATTATTATACCAAAGATCACAACAGTTCACGAGTCTTGATTTCGAGATATTTATTAAGTACATCAACCGAAAGAGCCTCGGGCGTGGTAAGCAAAGCCAAGATGCCACGCTGCTTGAGCGAAGAAACGATGAGACGCTGCTCGTAAGCAAACTGCTCAGCAACGACATGACGATAATATTCCTCATCACTATCGGGACGAGTGGCAAGATAGTCTTTCACTTCGTGATCCTCAAAGAACACCACCAAAAGCCGATGACGGCGGTTGAGCAGAAGGAGATAAGGCAACTGCCTCTCCATACTGATGCGATTGGCAAAGTTCGTATAAAGTATCAGGAGTGAACGCTTGGTGATGTGCTGGTTGACCTCTGCCACCAAAGCTGAATAATCGGATTCGGCAAAGCGGGTCTGCTGGCGATAAAGCATTTCAAGAATATTCTGCATGTGCCCAGTACGACGGGAGGCAGGAACAAAATCCTCAAAATGGTCGCTGAACGTTACAACACCTGCCTTGTCTTCCTTTCTCATCGCAATATACGAAAGCACCAGCGAGGCATTGATGGCATAATCAAGATAGGTCATACCCCGGAAAGCCTGCTGCATCACCCTACCTTTATCAATGATATTGAAAACCTGCTGAGAACGCTCGTCCTGATATACATTCACCATCAATCTGGAAGTGCGGGCTGTGGCTCGCCAGTTGATCAATCGAAAATCATCGCCAGAAACGTAATCCTTGATTTGTTCGAATTCCGTATGATTGCCCACCTTCCGTATTTTCTTGATACCCATTTCCGTAAGATTGTTGCTCATAGCCAACAGTTCATAATGGGTAAGCATCAGATAGGAAGGATACACCTTGACATCACAAGGCTGGCACAGAGTAAACCGACGCTGCACCAAACCTATCGGTGTGGAAGCGAAAACACGGACATGCCCGAAGGAATAAACTCCACGCTCCGTAGGACGTAGCTTATACCTGATATTCTTTCCCTCTCCCATCGCCAACTTCAAACGGAAGAGAACATCTCGGCGCTGGAAAACTGGCGGAATCTCATCTATGATTTCCAACCGAACAGGAAAGGAATAGATACTCTCCAGCCGGATGTTCACTTCATTGTCGTCGCCATTGGAAAATCGCTCCGATAAAGTGCGACGGGCCATCATTCCCCGCTCATGATACAACAGGAATAATTCAACAAAAACCAGAATGACAAGGGCAAGGAACATCCATCTCCCTATATCAAATAGCAGGGGGAAAACATACCCAGCCCCCGTCATCAAGACCAAGAAGGCAAGTACTATATAAAATCTCTTCGTTAAATACACCTTAAATCAATTGAATTCTTCACTCTTCGTTCTTCACTCTTCACTTACTTCGGCACCTCCACCTTATCTATCAGCCGTTGCGCCACCTTATAAGCCGTATAGCCTTCCATCTCAGCTTCTGCCGTAAGCATGAGTCGATGCTGCAAGATAGATGGCGTCACAAACTTGATGTCTTCTGGAGTGACAAAATCACGACCTTGCAAGAGAGCGTATGCCTTGCTCGCATGCAACATGGCAACTGAAGCACGAGGGGAAGCACCCAGATAAACGGCACGTGTGGTGCGGGTCTGCTGAACGATCTGTGTGATATAACGCAGAAGGCTCTCATCAACAACGACATGGTGCATATAAGAGCGCAACTGGAGCAATTCTTTCTTAGTCAACACAGGTTGGATATCAGTCAGTTTCACCAAATCAGCTTGATGTTCATGGCGCTTCAATATTTCCAGTTCTTCATCAGCCGTAGGATAACCCATCGTTACTTTCATGCGAAATCTGTCGAGCTGCGCTTCGGGTAAGCGATAAGTTCCTTCTTGTTCCACAGGATTCTGGGTAGCAAGGATGGTATAAAGGTCACCCATCTTGTGGGTACAGCCATCTATGCTGACCTGGCGTTCTTCCATCACCTCGAAAAGAGCAGCCTGAGTCTTTGCTGGTGCACGGTTGATTTCATCTACCAATACGATATCAGCAAACACAGGACCTTCATGGAACTCAAACTCCTGATTCTTGACATTGAAAATATTTGTACCCAACACATCACTCGGCATCAAGTCGGGAGTAAACTGTACACGACTAAACTTGGCATCTACCAACCGGGCCATCAATCGCGCCAAAAGGGTTTTGGCAACTCCAGGCACACCCTCTAAGAGCACATGACCATTAGCCAAGAGGCAAGTCAAGACCAGATCCACCGCCTTGTCCTGTCCTACTATCACCTTGGATATTTCTTCACGAAGACACTCTATCTTTTCTGAAAAAAGAGTCAAATCCAATCTTTGTTCTTCCATTGTTTCCTATGATTTTAAATAAAAGACTTACTTTTCTTATCCTACGCTAACCATTCTTAGCGTGCCTAACTATAGTATCCATTGCATCTATCAAGCTCCGCATTTCTTCAACAGAGATATTGCCCTCCGAATGTAGGACCAAGCGAATTTGTCGAATCACCTTCTTCAATCTATCGCTGTTCATACCAGTTTTCTCTGCAAGGAGCAGATATTCACGGTCATCAGTATTCACATCAGATATATCCACACCTGCCGTTTTTCTCAATTCCTCTGCGAAGAGTTTAAACTTTTTCCTGACCAAATCCACATGATCCTTACGTTGATAGTAGAGTGTTCCAATGAGTTGGATAAACTCCAAAGACCGATTGGCAGGCTTCGACATGATAGGGATGACCCGCTGCCTACGACGAGCGGTAAATATCATAAAGAGAACGACACCCAACAGCGCAAGATAAAGAGCCCATCGCAATGGTGGGCGCTTGATGAACTCCCGGAATAGAGATTGCTCCGCCACAAGCATGGCATCAGTCTTGACATACGCCTCCGTCCTATACACAGGCAAATCCGCCAGATAAGACATCAATCGGAATATATAGACAGATGTGTTGCCTTCCAGCATTCCATAGTTGGTGAAAAGCAATGGCGAAGAGACGAAAATGACCTCACCCTTGCCATACGGAACAGACACCGCCGCAGGTACTTTCTTGATGGCGAAAGTATCGATTCGCTCTATCCTTTCTTTTTTATCCACAATGGTGTCAAAGCGAGTGAAATCTCCGACATACAAAGAGTCATATTTGTAATCATACCCTGCCGTTGACAAAGTATAAGCCAGTCTTTTCACCTTTGGAACAGAATCCACGAAAAGGGTTCCACCTACCATGTTGTAGAACATTCTATAAGACTGAGCAGCATACATCGTCTCCCGGTTATTCCAATAAATGGTATCGTACATATCATTGTCATGCGCTCTGAGACCGTTTAAGATGCCACGCAACGAAAAGTACATTCCGTCTTCTATTTTCACCTTGAAGGTACGTTCCAATTCATTCACAAATGGATTTTCGTGAGAATCGTGGGATACAGATATTTCTTCCATTTCTCCTCCACCAACAGTATCCGCCACTACCGTATCGGCATTCCGACCATCATCCAAACTACTTGAAGCAACCACCATGACCTTGCCACCACGGCGGGCGATATTGCAGAGGTACTTGACATCCAACTGTTTCAAATCTTGCTGATTCACGACCATCAATACGGAGATTTTCTCCTTGGCATGCTCCTGATCAAGTTGGAAAAATGTCTTTTTCGTCACATGATAGCCATTGGGAAAAGATTGAGTCAAGACACTGTCAAAGACAAAACAGCCCAAAGGTTGCTTATCTACATGGCTAAAGGTAGGAGACCATACGAACTTCTTGGGCAGATTGACTTGCAAAAGACAGAACAGCACAAAGAGTACTAACATGGCAAAAAGGAAATTACGACTACTTTTCATCACGACCTCCTTCCTTCTTGAAGCTTCCTCCATTTTGTTCTGCAGAACCATCTCTGCCTAAGTTCTTTACAAAGTTATCCACACTTGCCTGCAGATTGTGCATATCTCGAATCATGTCCTTGTCAGCACCAAAGCCACCATAGCGAACTCGCACAAACAGACTGGTCATTCTCTTGAAGTCGGCCTGTCGGAACTCAAACGTATATTGAGTAGGAGTCTTGAAAGGTTGCCACTCTATTTGGTGATAGTCACTCAAAGACTTCAATGTCTGAAGATACATCAATCGCAATGCCTCACGGAAATTTTCATTCTCCAATGCTTTTTCTATTTCACTTGGGAAATCAACGCCATATATCGTATCTTCCGTAACCTCGTATTCCATCGGTTTCCTTCGTCCTGAACGAGCGAACAGTTCAGGATGCTTCCACAAGAGGAACGCCAAGACAGCTCCCAATGCCACCAATCCGATACATATCCATAAAGTGTCATGATGGTCCTGATAGAAATTGCTGCCAAAGATATTCTCGAAAAATTCGTTCAGCCTTTTCGCTACCCAGTCCATCAAGCTATCTTGGGAAGGCACTAACTCTCGACCATAAGCGTAATCGTCATCCCGCCGCCAAACTTGCAGTCGGGCGGTATCAATAACCAAGGTGTCGGAAGGATTGGAAAACATATCTCTATAATAAATAATGTATAAAATGATTAGACTTTGAATAGATCGTCATCATCCTGACTCTTGTCTGCCATTTCCTCAAAATCGTCAATACCTTGACCAACGGACATATCATCGAGTTTCTCGGCGGCATGACTATAGAGATAACCCGTACTGATAAAGAACAAGTCGTAAATCAAATAAGTGCCTATCCACATGACAACGCCAAAGATATATTGGAGAATAACAAAGGCAGCACTACCAACAAATGTTTCCTCACCTGCATAAGCCTGCACGAATAGCGTCTTGACAAAGACACACACCTCCCAAGGCATGACAAAGACAACAGAAACGACATTCGACAACAGACTCAAGACAAATCCCAAGCCAAAGATTCCTCCCCATGTGCTCCATCCCAAGCGAAAGCCACGAACGTAAGCCCGCCATACAGAGATATCCTCAAATATATAGGTAGGTGTCACCAATATCAAAGGTACACCAAAAGCAACGACTGCCACTACTGCCAAGAAGCAAAAGATGGCTATTATCGCTCCAGAATTTATCGCTGCCCCTAAAGCTATCACAGCAAAAAAGATTGCCAAGAACACGATGCCAATCAGAGAACCAACCAGTCCACATTTGAACAAACGCCAAGCATTTCGGCGGAAAGAAGGTTTCAACTCCTGGAAAGTAACACCTTGCAACCCCTCGTCGTGAGCATTATAAAACTGCATCATAGAAAACACAACCGTTCCTATCCAAATATAAGCTACCAAAGAAGTTGGAAACAAGAGGGCGTAAGAAAAGAGCATTCTATAACTGAGTTCATCACCAAACATGGAATTACCAGAACTAACATCCACCATAGATTGCATCAAACTGTTCAGCGACAAGGCTCCTACGAATGCCAACGGCAAGATGCCATACAAAGCATAACGAAGCAGTATTTTCCAATTCTGCTTGACAAACTCGAAAGTGACATTAAACTTCTCTCCGAAATCCCTCTCTTTGTAAAATACGATTTTATTCATGAGCTATCTTTATTAAATAATTCAAAACTGACTGATTCTTAATGAATGGAATTGTAATCTAAAGGACATTCTTTTCTGCCTATCAACTTACTTTTTCTTTGCCGATGCCTAATCTGGGGTAAAACCACAAAATAACCTATGACAAAGACAAAAGAGACGATGATAATCGACAAGCGAAAATAATTAGAAATTTCCGTATGTCGTGTTACAAATCCTTCGATAAAACCAGCGAATATAAATATAGGTACAGTACCGACAATAATCTTCATTCCCCTTTTCGCACCATGACGAAAAGATACGATACGCGAATACGTGCCTGGGAACAGCCAGCTGTTACCCATCGCCAACCCTGCCGCTCCTGCAATAATCAATGCAGAAATCTCAAGTGTTCCATGAAGGAAAACGGCAAGAAAAGATTCATACAAGAGACCATGCTGGGCAAAGAATGTCTCAAAGCATCCCAACATCACACTGTTTTGGAATATCAGGAAACCCGTGGCGATACTGGTAAATATACCAGAAACAAATTCCAAGAATGACACCCTAATGTTATTGAGGGTAATGCCCAAGAACATATTCAGTTCATCTCCACCATCATAAACCGCCATCGGTTTTCCATCCTTGATATTCTGCAATGTCATATCCACATAATAATCTCCCAATATAATACGACAAAAGTCGGTATCAAAACATTGGGATACCACACCGATGAATACACTGATGAAGAAAATGCAGAAAGAAGCCAAAAGTAACTTTCGAGCCTCAAACATCGCCAAAGGAACTTCCTGCGTCCAAAACGTAATCAGGCGAGACCACTTCTCCCGTTTGTTACGATAAATGGAATTATGAAGGCTTGAAGCCAGGTTGTTGAGATAAAGGGTAATACGAGAATTAGGGTAATGTGTTTGCGCAAAAGCCAAGTCAGATGTAAGGTCGGTATAAGTATCGGCCAAAACATCCGGCGTTTGGGAAGCGGCATCGTCAATAATAATCTCTGCACGTTGCCATTTATCTATGTTATTTCTTATAAAGGCAAATTCTTTCACAATTCTTTTATTATAAGGGAAATTTCGGTTACGATTATTTCATTTTTCCTATAAAATTGATGCAAATTTAAGTAATTATTCTTATATTTGCAAACAATTTAAGCATTATCTTCTTAAAATAAAGGAAAAATGACAAATTCAAACATCATAACCAATCAATTTGTAAGAATCAACCAAACACCAGCGAGTATCGGTGAACGAGTGTTGGCCCGCATCCTTGACACCATATTCATATCTTTTGGATTCACTGGTGTCTATTTGTTGTTTGATGCGCTTATGGGGAGCATGGACGAAACCCGTTGGCTCATGTTCTTATTCTTTATGCTTGTCCTATTTATCTGGATGTATGATTTCTGGTGGGAAACATTCAACAACGGACAGACTCCGGGGAAATATATCATGAAGTTAAGAGTCATCAACAAGAATGGGTCACGACCAACCATGGGCTCTTTTTTCATGAGATGGCTTCTCAGCACAATAGACGTAGGATGTGGGGGCATTGGCATGCTCTTCATCTTACTCACAAAAAATTCACAACGATTAGGAGACTTGGCAGCAGGAACAATGGTCATCAAACTTACCGACATCCGAAAGATACACATCTCCCTGGACGAATTCTATTATGCCAAGAAAGATTACCATCCTGTATATGAGGAAGCCAAGAATCTCTCACAAGCACAAGTCGCCGTCATAGAGAAAGCCCTGTATTCCTCCAATAACAACCATGAAAACCAAATAGAGGCCTTGGCAGATAAAGTCGCGAAGTTCCTCAAGGTGCAGCCCAAAGAAAATAGCAAGGAAAAATTCCTTGCTACCATTCTTCATGACTATAATTATTATCTCATGGAATTAGTCTAAACTACCCATGCATCCATCATTTCGACCGAGGTGCCGTAACTTGAGAACCTGGTAGGAGCACAGCACCCTCCTGCTTCTTGCCATCCATCAGAATTCTCATCGGATGCTCGAAGCGAACATGGCGCACATACTGCGTTTCCTCTACCGCCGGCATCGCATCCAATATCTCCTTATTGACGAATCCTCCTTCTTCCGTGTTTGTATCTACCGTAAAGTAACCTACACCGAAAGAGGTAAGATTCTGGAAGAAATGGGTGCCCTGACTTGGGTCGATATTATAGTTCTTCAACGCAACTTCTACGATGACACGGGCGGCACTGATATGCGGCCACTTGACCGGAACGCCTAAATAATGATCGCTTGAACCCCAGCGGCCTGGACCTATCAGCACATAAGTCTTGCCGTCGGCAAGGAACTTGCGGTTGATTCGTTCAATATCATCAGCCACATAGAAATTGTTCATCGCAGAGAACTGCTCATCATATTTAACATAGACTACATCTGTGACATCCTCACTGATTCCATGTCCCAATGAATTGTGGGAACGGAGCAGACAATCTGCATCTGGTATCGCCTTCACATCCTCATCAAGCATCTCCTTAGCATCCACTATCGGACGAATCTGGAGAAGATAGAACTCGCAGGTTTTATCATCATTGATATTGCATGCAAACTCGATTTCCACAGGACGACGCATCGCCTCGGATCCAGATTTCATCGACATCTGCATCAGCTCCGGCAGTGGCACCACGCCATGCTGGAGTACGCTGGCAAAGGTAATCAGCTTTCTTCCCGTCTCATACACGCCATCATTGATGACCTGATCGTATGGGTCGAAAGTAGAGGCGATATAGGTAAGACTCTGGTCTTCTACCGCATCCTTCACACGGAGTTTGAGGATATTGAAG
>USJD01000053.1 GCA_900554835.1 uncultured Prevotella sp.
CATCTGGTTGGAAATCTGCTGACCAATCTGAATACCTGCATAGTAAGCAGCCTTCTTCTTGTCGTCACCAGCATTGGCACCGTCGTTAAGACCCTTGATGAAATCGTCCATATAAGCAGTATCAATCTGCAAACGATCACTCAGGTATTCCTTCAAACCTTGTGTCTGTGCCATACCCATCGCATAACTTAAGGTATCAACCTCGTCCTTGAGGTCAGCCTTAGGGGTAGAATTGCCACAGCTTACAAATGTTGCTGCAGCGAAAGCCATCATCATGGCTCCGATAAATAACTTTTTCATTTTGCTTATGTTTATAATCTTTATTCTTTACTTAACAGCCACCAACTCTACGTCGAAAATCAAAGCTGAGAATGGAGGGATAGACGCACCTGCACCACGCTCGCCATAACCCAACTGGTAAGGGATGAAGAAACGATACTTAGCCCCCTCGGTCATGAGCTGAAGGCCTTCTGTCCAACCAGCGATAACCTGATTCAATGGGAATGTAGCTGTCTGACCACGGTCGTAAGAGCTGTCAAACTTAGTACCATCGATGAGCGTACCCTCGTAGTGACACTCCACCTGGTCTGTAGCCTTAGGAGCCTTGCCATTACCCTCGCGCAACACCTGATATTGCAAACCACTCTTGGTAGTAATAATACCTTCTTTCTTGCCATTTTCAGCGAGGAACTTCTCACCTGCCTCCTTGGCAACCTTACCCTTCTCGGCAGCAGCAGCCTGAGCCTTAGCCTCCTGCTCTGCAAAGAAGTTCTGTACCAACTCCTGAGCCTCCTGCTCGCTGAGCTGCAATTTGCCTGCAATAGCATCCTTCACAGCCTGTGCGAAATCATCAATATTCAAACATTCAGCTCCCATAGAAGCCAACTGGCGGCCGATACCGATACCCAGAGCGTAACTTACTTTATCCATAAAATTATCTATAACTTTTAATTAATAATCTAAATTTGTATCAAAACGTGTGCAAAGATAACATTTTTCTTGGTGAAAACGATGCTATTTGAAGAAAAATTACTAAATTTGTGCATTGTTAATAGTAAAATTATGAAGAAACTCGTATTTTTAACCGGTGCCGGCATGTCTGTGGAAAGCGGTTTCAAAACTTTCCGCGGAAACGATGGCCTGTGGGAGAACTATCCTGTAGAACAGATTGCAACCCACGAGGGCTGGGAAGCTGATCCTACATTAGTGACCAACTTCTATAACATGCTAAGACATAAACTGTATGCCGCCCAACCAAACGAGGGGCATAAACTCATCAAGGAATTGGAAAAAAACTTCGAGGTAACCGTTATCACACAGAATGTTGATAACCTGCACGAAAAGGCCGGTTCCAAGAATGTAATCCACTTGCATGGTGAACTGTCAAAGGTTTGCTCTTCCCGCAATCCTTATGATAATCGCTACATCAAAGAATTGCCGGAAGATGACTGCGAAGTGAAACCAGGAACGGAAGCTGGCGACGGCAGTCTCCTGCGCCCATTCATCGTTTTCTTCGGTGAGAGCGTACCGATGATAGAACCTGCAGCCGAGGCTGTACAGGATGCCGATATTTTCGTCATCATCGGAACTTCACTCAATGTTTATCCTGCTGCAGGTCTGATTTCCTATACCAAGCCCCGCATTCCTATCTATCTGATAGACCCGGGAGCAGTAAATACCAACGGATACTACCAGATAAAACACATCATGAAGGGTGCTTCGGAAGGAATGAAAGAGCTTACAGAAATACTGGAAAAAGAGAAATAGATACTGGAGAAGGAGAAAGAATCTCCTATCTCCTTCCCATTCGAGCTTCGGCGACATTTACTACATAGTCGCCGAGCTTTTCACTCTCTTGAATAATATCCATATACATCGTTCCGATACCATACGTATAGAGATGATTATCCACATCTTCTATATTCTGATTGCGCAGCTGGTAACGGAATGTATTGATTTCTGTCTCGATATTAAACGTACGATTCATATCAAGAGTATGACGGTCGTGGGTGAACATGAAGTTCATCTGCGTCAAAGCCTCATCCACCAGCAGGAACATCTGATGAATGTTCTCATGCTGCTTTTCGGTAAACTCCTCCTTGTTATCTACCTTTCGCTTGATGGTTCTGGCTATATTAAAGCAGCTATCGCCGATACTCTCTATCTCTGAAATCTCGCGAAGCATGGCACGAATCTTAGCCTTGGTATCATCACTCAGATGGGCATCGCTCACCTGGTCGAGATACTTCGCGATCTCAATCTCCATACTGTCTGAGATTCCCTCATATTTTTCGATACGGTCATAGAGCTTTTCAAAAGCCTTGCCATCTTTTATTTCCAACAGTTCTCTTACCATGCCAAACATACGCTGGATGCGCTCACCAAAACTGCTGATTTCCTTCTGTGCCTCGAAGACTGAAAGTTCCGGTGTCTTCATGATGCCCGTCTGGATGAAACGCAGGCGGAAATCCTCATCTTCCTTATCTGCCTTCGGCTTGATGAGTTGGCAAACCAACTTCTCTATCTGAGGTATAAACCAAATGAGCACAACCATATTACACACATTAAAACAGGTATGGAACATCGCCAAGACGATAGGCAGCAACGTAGCTTTCTGAGCTGCCGACATATTTCCATCCGGATTATATCCTACCAATGAGCAAACTAAATTGACGAAAGGATAAAACAGGCAAAGCACCCAAATGACACCAAACACATTGAACACGAGATGAGCCAAAGCAGCACGTCGAGCCTGTGCATTGGCACCCAATGCAGCGAGATTGGCAGTAGCCGTCGTTCCGATATTCTCGCCCATCACTAAGGCTATACCGAGATAGATAGGAAGTACACCGGTAGAACAGAGCAGGATGGTAATAGCCATGACCGCAGCCGAACTCTGTACGATACAGGTGATGACCGTACCTATCAGAAGGAATGTGATGATGGTAAGATGGCTCTTCGTATCAAAAGAACTGAAGAAATCGATGACCGAAGGATTGTGTTCCAGATCGAGATCCTTTCCTGCACCACTCAAGAGGACGAGGGCGAAGAAGAGGAAAGCAATACCAAAAAGGAAATCGCCGAAATAGCGCCGTTTCTTACTGTATATCAGCATGATACCTAAGAAGAATGCGGGGAATACGACTATCGTGAGATCGACATTATAGCCCAGCGACATAATCCATGCCGTAAGCGTGGTACCGATATTGGCACCCATGATGACAGAGATGGCTTGAGCCAAGGTGAGAAGACCTGCGTTGACAAAGGAAACCGTCATCACGGTAGTGGCAGAAGAACTCTGCACGGCACAGGTAATAAATGTACCTGTAAGCATACCCGTGAGCCGATTGGTTGTCATCGCTCCTAAGATGTGTCGCAACTGAGATCCTGCCATTTTCTGCAAAGCCTCACTCATCACTTTCATACCGTAGATGAGCAATGCCAGAGAACCGAGAATCTGAAAAAAAATCACAAGATATTGACTTGTACTCATAAATGTTTTGTTACGTGGAAATACTCGTTACATTTCGTTTGCAAATTTAATAAGATTTCCGCTGATTCCGAAATATTCATTACGGATATTTCAAATTGTAACAACATTGTAACATAGATGGCAAAATGTTATACATTCTTTTTCCATCTGCTAACTTATGAAAAAAATCGAAACAAGTGTCCTTTTTGTGACATATTTGACAAAAAAGGGAAAAATGAGGGCTTGAATGTCGTACTAGCAGCGATTTTTGGGGGAATATTTGCCCCCAAGTATGAGTTATAGATACGGAAAAGGTATGCCATCCGACATGGCATACCTTAACCTAAAACCAAGTAAATTATGCTAACTACTTATTACTTACTTTTACGACCTTATTACCTTGGCGCATGATGTAGATACCCTTTACTGGTTGGTTCACACGCATACCTTCCAATGTGTAATATTCTACAGGAGCTTGCTCCCCATTGGCGTTGACAGAAGAGATAGCAGAAGGAACATTCTTGATAATCGACATGGTGTTGTCAAGCACATTCAACTTCACATCATACTTGCCAGCCTCGGTAATCTTCCAGTTATTCTTCTCACTATCTTTATTTACGCGAACAGCCTTGGTGGCATCTGTTGCATCGCTTACATAGACATCAGAATTATAGCTAGTAAACTTGTTGACTACTACCTGCAACTCACCTTCCTTCAAGTCAGCAGTGGCAGTATAAACCATTGGGTTGGAAGCATCCTGAGCCAATACGACAGGCTGTTCTAAATCCCAGCCATTCTCTGTAGCATCACCAACCAACCACAAAGCTGCATATACGATTTCGTTGTCCTGATAGTCAGCCTTCTTCACTGTGATTGTTCCTGCATTGAGGTCGCAAGTGATGATATAGTTGCCAGCCTCAGCCACCTGGAACTTGCTGTCATTGCGATTCACCTCTGAAGAAATCAAAGATGTAGCCGCACCTTCTGCCAATGTTACATTCTCTTCACCTGCGGCACGATACTGGAAGCCATTGAAGATGTCGTTCTCGGCATAGAACTTGAAGCCTTGGTCGGCAGCCAAGTAAACGGTAGCTGTCCATACGCCTGGCTCACCTTCTAACATTGCCACACTGTTGCTCATATCCCAGCCGCTCTTCACAGCATCACCCAGTATCAACATGCAATCTGCCTTAAAGCCATCATAGTGTTTCTTGAGAGAGATTGTCATGTCAGCGACATTCACCTCTACATCATAGGTGGCTGGCTCGGTGATGTTCCACTTGTTGTCATCGCCACCCAATACCATCTTGGTAGCATCAGCAGCATCTCTTTGGAACATAGACTGTCCGAAATCAGCATATTTATTAGTAGCCAACTTAAACTCACCTGTTGTCAACCATGTGGTAGCAGAATATACCAAAGGATTATCTTCATGCTGGTTCAACTGCACACCATCACCGATAGACCAGCCCCCAGGAGTAGCACCACCGACCATCCACAGTGCAGCATAGCGTAATGCGTGCTCCTGATAAGCAGACCTAGTTACAGTCACTGTCTTGTTGGTAAGGTCACAAACTACGTCATAGTTGGCTGCCGCTGATACCTTGAACTTGTTGTCATTGGCATTCTCGCCTGAATCATAAAGCGTGGCTGCCACACCGTCTGAAAGCATTACATCGCTGTCACCAGCACGATACTGGAATGAACCAAAGTCTGTATCTGTCAAAAACTTGAAGCCTTCATCGGCTTTCAACTGTACGGTAACTTTCCATACATCATTGCCTTGATTCAGCATCGCCACACTATTGTTCAATGCCCAACCATCAGGTGCCGCATCTCCTATGAGAATCAGCTTATCTGCTGCGAAAGAGGTCACAAAACTAACTGCAAACAAAATGCAGCACATCAAAAATCTAGTAATAGTTGTCTTCATAATCTAAGTTGTTAATTATTAATTAATATTCTATTTTCGTTCTGATCGGATCCTGTTACTTGAAAACAACCTTCCTGCCTTTTTTTACATAAATACCCTTATGAGGATTGGAAGCGCGATCACCTGCCAAAGAATACCAAGGATCATGGTCTTTGTTGGCAGCGACATCCGCCGTTACGCCTTCTATCGCCATGGGATCGGCTTTTTTTACCACAATTCGCATGCTATCCAGGTTGATGGTAATGTCGTAATAGCCCGACTCTGGCACACAAAACTTGTAATCGTTGCCAAAAGTGGAGAGGTGAGCCAACTGAATATAGGAGTTGAATTGATAATTCTCATACTCCGAGCAATAGCTCTTGCAATATCCCCAATCACGACCATCAGTAAACTTGAACAACTCGTTTCCTTTCAGATATACCGTGGTTTTATAGACGTTGCCCCCACTCGCCTTATTCAAAGGTATGGCTTGCGATAGGTCGTAGGCTCCATACCCATCTTTCTTCACAGCCTCACCCGTCAGATAAATCTGGCTCTCGCCTTCCATGACCACCATCGTCCAATATTCCAGGGAAGGAAGTGTAAAGGTAAGTTGATTGCCCATCTGCTCGAACGAAAGTTCTTGCACCGCACCTGCATGAGTGTCAGGACTGGCTACCCATAGCTTAGACACCTTACGATTGGTTTGGATGGTTACAGCCAAGTTGTCCTTCCGGGTTGGTTTCTGGCGAGTACCATTGAGGTCTCGCCAAGAAAGGTCGGTGGTATTGGAGAAGTTGAGGAAATGAACGACATCACTGTTGCCCACGGTCTTGGCGAACGTCACGATGGAATTTGCCTGTGGAGGCCATACCTTCACCGTATTGCCATTCACACTCACATGAGCCGAATAAGCAGCCTTGGAAGACACGCCACGCAACCAATTCTGATAAGCTGTCAGGAAATCGTAATACCTCA
The DNA here is from genome assembly GCA_900554835.1 of uncultured Prevotella sp. Classification (GTDB taxonomy): domain Bacteria; phylum Bacteroidota; class Bacteroidia; order Bacteroidales; family Bacteroidaceae; genus Prevotella. The sequence continues at coordinate 6,363 of USJD01000053.1, forward strand.
CCAACGCAGTCTTCAGTTCATCGCTCATCGCCAAAGGAGCCGCTGGGAAATACTCACGAGTGAGCATGTGGTCGCCCATCTCTAGGTGAGAGCCTCCCAAGGCAAACATCACCGCATCGGTAAGCAAGGCACCAGGCGTATTGACCATGTGGTCGCCCGAGCCGCCATTGTCAGCCTTGTCGTAATTGATATAGGCTGCAAAGACCGTGGGATGCTGATGGTCGCTCAAGCGATCGTTAGTGGCGATGATGTCATAGAGATTGGCAAACTGGTCTTCTGGTGCTCCGCCATAACCGTTGCCATTGCCCCATACCTCATTATAGCAGAAATCCACATTCTTATTGACGATTTGCTCGGTTCCATATCCCGACACTGCATTCATAATCAAGGACTTCTCGGGATGAGCCTGCTTCATGGCATCAATGAATGAGCCATAACCCGAAGGCAAATCTACCTTTTGATGATTGGCGTCATACACAGTACCACGATACCCCAACTGGTCTATCTGAAAACCATCGAAATCAAAATTGCCATACACTTCCTTGTTTCGTTCCACCATATATTGCTGCCAATCGCCATTGCCCGGTACTTGCAGATAGATATTGCTTGCCCAAGAAGAAGAGAGTCCATGATAGTCTTGATAATAATTGCCATTACCATCCTTCTTCATCAAAGCCCACTGAGACTTCACACCATCGTTTGCAGCATCCTTCCATGCACCAAAGCAAAGGTTATAGAAGATGGATTTCATGCCGTAAGCATGTTGTGTGGCAATATAGTTCTTGACATATTCCACGCCTACACATCGATTGCTAATATCGGTATACCATTGGGTGAGCGAACCATCACCATTCAATTTTACAGGTCGATGGTGCATCCACTGCCAGTCTTGGAATTGCACACCATTGATATGCAATCGATTGAGATATGCCATCTCGCTCTTGATGTTGGCGTTCTTATCGACTGTACTGCTGTAATTATCAAAGTCAGCGACAAAGCCGTAACGTGGAAAACGTTTCCAATTGCTGGAAACATCTACGGCTATCGTACCAAGAATATTTTCCACACCACTGCCCTCTGTATACAATTCCACCAAATAACCTTGATAATCGGTAGATGGTGGCAACCAAGTCCACTGCTTACTCTTAGCCACCTCTGAGAAGTCTTGGACAAGAAGCACATGGGAACCATGACGATAACGCACCTTGGCCGAAAAAGGAATATTCCCTTCTGCCACAAACGTAACAGTTTGTCCTGGTACATAGCAAGCCTTGTCGGTTTTCATATTGACAGACAGCTGCGAAGTAACTGTGGCAGCATAACTACAAAGGGAAAGCATGAGGGGCAATGCCAACACTATCATACGTTTAGGCAAGAAGAGGAGTAAAGGTTTTCTCATAAAAACGATTTTATAAGGATGATGAACATAAACTCCCCATACCCCTATATATAATAAGGTATAGGTATGGGGAGAAAAATATATCTATCTTTTTACTTTTGCATGAGACTGATGGCATAACCACCACCTGCACCAGCATTCAGTTTAAGGGTAGATTTATTGGTTACCACACGCTTAGTGATGACGTATGACTGCTGATTGGCTTTGTAGCTTGCATTCTTGCCATCGGCATAGATTGTAGCAACATACTTCTTGCCCGGTGTAAGGAAATCAAGTTTCAGGGTAGACTGATGAGGAGTCTCACCCACTGTACAACCAACAAACCACTTGTCTTCGCCCTTAGCCTTGCGGGCAATGGTAATATACTGACCAGGCTCAGCCTCAAGATAACGACTCTCATCCCAGTCGATAGCTACATCCTTGATAAACTGGAAGGCATCTGCATACTTCTCATAGTTCTCTGGGATATCAGCTGCCATCTGCAATGGACTGTACATCGTAACATACAATGCCAACTGACGAGCCAAGGTAGAGTTGATATGATGATGCTTGCTTGGATCAATCTTGTTCATATCGCCCTCCAAGATACCAGGGGTATAATCCATAGGACCACCTTGCAAACGAGTGAAAGGCAATACAGTGGTATGGAAAGCCTTGTTGCCTGCGAAAGACTCATATTCTGTTCCACGAGCAGATTCATTGCCTATCAAGTTAGGATAGGTACGACAAAGACCTGTTGGGCGAGTAGCCTCATGAGCATTGACCATGATATGGTGCTTGGCAGCCTCGGTTACGCAATAAAGATAGTGATTGTTGAGCCACTGACCATAGTGATGCTCGCCACGAGGAATGATGTTACCTACATATCCGCTCTTCACCGAATTGTAACCATACTTATTCATCAAGTTATAGGCAGCCTCCAAATGACGCTCATAATTACGCACAGAAGCTGAGGTCTCATGGTGCATCATCAAGCGCACACCCTTGGAGTGAGCATAGTCATTGAGATACTTAATGTCGAAATCAGGATAAGGAGTCTGGAAATCGAACACATAGTCTTTGCTATGACCAAACCAGTCTTCCCAACCAATGTTCCAGCCCTCAACAAGCACCTGAGAGAAGCCATTCTTGGCAGCGAAATCGATATATTTCTTTACATTCTGTGTATTGGCAGGATGCTGACCATGAGGCTTTACCTTGGTATAATCAGTCTCACCAAGTTTGACAGAAGGCAAATCGAATGTATAAGACCACTGTTTGCCACCACCAATCATCTCCCACCAAACACCAATGTACTTAACAGGCTTGATCCATGAAGTATCTGAATATTTGCAAGGCTCATTCAGATTGAGAATAAGGCGAGAGGCAAGCACCTTGCGTGCATCATCCACTACCATGATGGTACGCCATGGAGTATGGCATGGGGTCTGCATGTGAGCCATGTTGCCCTGTGCATCTGGAGTAAGCTGAGAGGTAAACACGAGATTCTTGTCATCCAAATTGAGATGCATACAAGAATAATCCACCAAAGCAGCCTCATGGATATTGAGATAAATACCATCAGCTGTCTTCATCTGCAGTGAGGTCTGCACACCTGTAGGCGAGAAGATGGTCTGCGAAGCATTGCTGCTCACGGCTCCTTGCAACAAACCTCTGATTTCTGAAAGCTTTGATTCTGTATAGTCATATTCCTGAGTATCGTAATCACCAGGAATCCACCATGCCTTATGGTCACCAGTCATGGCAAACTGAGTATGCTCTGCCTTTACTACGAAATAAGGTAGATATTTTTGCAATGGGAACTCATAACGGAAACCCACACCATCATTGTAGACACGGAAGCGCAAATTCATGAACCTACCATTAGATGGTTTTTCCATCTCTACAAACAGCTCATTGTAATGGTTGCGAATTTCCTTCTCCTCACCCCATACAGGTTGCCATGTCTCATCAAAGGTAGATGTAGAGGTCTTATTGATACGAAACTTGTCCATCAATGAGTTTTCCTCAGCCAGCTCAATACCCAATGTACTGGGTTTGATGACTTGCTTGCCCTTGAATGACACTTGATAAGTAGGAACACCATCGCCCGTGAGCGAGAATTCAACACTTAGGTTACCATCAGGAGAGGATACTTTCTGAGCAGATGCACCTACAGAGAAGAGCATCATGCACCCCAACAAGATGTTAGTCAACAGTCCCCCTAAACGAGAGAGGGACGTTGCACTATGTTTATTCTTTTTACTATTCATTTGGTCTGATAATAATTAGTTATTATTAAATTTACTTATTTGAGTCTTACAATCTTGCAACCATGGGCTGGAATGGTAGCAGTGATAGAAGAGGCACTACCCTCGTCTACATGCTCCCAAAGGTCGCGAATTTGTTTCTCGCCTTGTATACCAAGCGTACTGAAATCCACTGTAATTTGATCAGAGTTGTCATTACGATTGAAAATGCCAAGCACATAATCGCCATTGGTCATCTGACCATACCAGATTTCATTATTTCTGTCGTTGAGTTTATCGCTGAGAGGCTTGCCTACGAAGCCATCCTTGTTGAGTTCAAGAAGTTCGGCATTGGTATAATACTTCATGTTATTGCCAATGGTAGTAGGCAGATCAGAAGCTGCCACAGGACCACCTGCCATCAACTGCAAGGATACCACTGTCTGCTTCTCGGCATCAGTATTGAAAGTATTGAGGCGAATGAAGTCACCATCAAGAATCACCTTGTTGCGACCACTGATATGCGACCAATAGGTAAATCCATCGAACATATTCATACAGTTAGGCCATGTACGGTAAGATTTTCCCTTGTCTTGGGCTGAACAGTGCCACCAACCACCAGTACCAGTATCAGCCACAATACGAACCATGTTACCATAAAGGCTCTCTACCTGTGCATCGGCATACAAGTGAGGCATAACCAGTGAGGTGAAGATACCATATTTCTTGGCAGACTCAGCTATGTATCTCATGGCGAGCGCATAGTTCTCACGACCATAACCACGACCAGTGACACCCACATTTCGGTCTTGACCATCCTCATACCAAGAGAGGAAGTCCATACGGATGAACTCTACACCCAACTCCTTGTAATGCTTGAAGAAGCCATCAATATACTCACGGCAACCAGGATTCTCGGCTACAGCCCAAGAGAAATCCATATCCTTGGCTGTAGGATGAGACAACTTATCCTTGTTCTCCCCATTATAGAAAAGGTCGTTGAATGTGTATTCCGTACCCTCTATCTTGGTTTCTCTTGGGCCATGAATCCAGAGAGGATTGTCGTAAACACCTAATTTCAAGCCCTTAGCCTTACACTTGGCAGCAATATCCTTGAGAGCCTGAGAGCCGTAATGGGTCATATAGCCACTCTCATCTTTGGCAAGCATAGGGATAAAACCATCCGTACAAATCATGTCATAGCCCGATGGTTTGAGATTGGTTGCTACATAGTCGATGATGTTGTCCCACTGGTCGGAGGTAAGGTCCATATCATTGTTGTTTACGCCCTTGGCGTTTTCCAACAAACAATACTCATATACACTCCAGTAGAGAGGAGCCTTCACACCATCGTGGATACCCTCAACTATAGGAAGATTGGATAGCTCGTGGGTAGGAGGATAGTTCATTTCTACATCATTGGCGCAAGAGCCAAACAGAGAAACGGCAGCTATCGCCATGGAAAATAATATTGTTTTTTTCATTTTTCTAATCGTTTTAATTGATTATTTCTTTACCACCTTTATCGTTTTGTTGTTGATGTCAATGGTGATTTGATAAGTACCTGCCTCTGTTACTTTCCACTGGTCGTCAGGACTTGCCGTGAAGACCATATCTGAAGCCGAAACTCCACTAGCATCTACTGTGACATTGGCAGAAGAAGGACGATAGAAAGGAGCGTTGAAATCTTTCTCCTCACTCATCTTAAATGTACCCTCCGTGAGTTGACCTTCCCATGTAAATACATCCTTGTTAGATGCATCCTGGGTAAACTCTTGCGCCTTGTCCCAAGCCCAACCACCTGCGGTAGCATCACCTATCATATAGATATGTGTTTCTTTCTGAAGCTCACCCAAGAACTCTGACTTGATGGTCCAGTGCTCAAGATCCAAGGTTAAGCGATACTTGCCCTGTACCTCTACTTTCCACTTGTTGTCGTTACCACCAGCGTAATATTCGAACTTCTCGTCCTCTACACCATCTTTGTTAATCTTGACACCATCTGAAGGGCAGTGGATGAAAGAACCATCCCAACTTTTCTCTCCGCTAAACTTGATCTCGCCAGCATTCAGTTCTCCCTCATAAATGAAGATGTAGTCTGACTCCTTTCTCAACTCAGCAGCCTGATCCCAGGCCCAACCACCAGGAGTAGCACTTCCGATGGCATATAAGTGCTCCAAAGAAATCGGCTCTGCAGCTGGCTTTTCTTTCTCGCCAAGGTATTCGGTGGACATCGTCCAGTTGCGCATATCGAATGTCAAGCGATATTTACCTGCATCTGTAACTTTCCATTTGTTATCAGGGTCGCCTGCCCACATAGCGAAAGTCTGTCCGCTGATATTAGACTTAGAGATAGCCTCCAGGTTGTTGGCAGGACGGATAAATGGATTGTCCCAACTACCTGACTGAAGACAGAGTTTCATCTCTCCCATGTTGAGAGTGCCCTCCCAAGTAAAGAGCATAGGATCGTCTGCATTTTGGGTAAAAGGAGTTGGATTGTCCATACTCCATCCATTTGGGGTTGCATCACCCACCATGAACAACGTAGAAGTCTTAATTGGCAAATTACCATCAATGATCTTCAAGTCTTTCTCGCCATCACAACCAGTAAACAAGGTCATCAGGAGAGAAAAAATAAACAAGCTGAGGCTGAATTGCTTCAATTGAATATTTCGTTTCATAATTGTATCTTATTAAAAAATGGTTTACTTATTATAACCAGGATTCTGAACCAACTCGTGGTTTGCATTCAAGACATCACGCATGATAGGCCAAATCTCTGTATGTTTGTCGGCATCTGGAGTCTTGTCCCACCAGGTACCAGAAGAGAACTTGCCATAGCGGATGAGGTCGATACGGCGACGGCTCTCTGCGAAGAACTCACGTCCCCACTCATCGAGCATCTCGTCCAGGTCAAGCTTGGCATTACCCTCAGGCGCATAGAGATACTCCTCATAATCGGCAGCAGGATAATTGCGCTTACGAACACTGTTGAGCAACTTACCTGCCTCCTCTGGCTTGCCTTGACGAAGTTTGCACTCTGCGAGCGAGTAGATAATCTCTGGCAAACGAATCTCTGTATAATCGCTCTCCAACTGATGCTCATCATCATCGCTATAAAGAGGATATTTTACGAAATGCCAACCTGAGTTATGGTCACCATCACGCAAGGTAGAAGAGGTTGCAGATAGCCACTTGGTAGGAGGAGTGCTCTGGAACTTGCCCACAGCATCACGGATATACAACTCATAATCTACCTCTGGTGCCTTTACACGCTTGGTAGCTCCATTCTCATCCTTATACTCCAAGTAGCCATACAAGAACATACCCTCACGCTTGCTGTTACCCAAGTTGCGATAGAGCTTCAGACGCTCATCGTCTGGATATTTCTTGAATTTCTGGATAGGCATACCCAAGTCGTACTTATACATCGTACCGTTAGGCGCATAGCTTGGAGAAGCTGCATACTTCGTGTTATGACCACCTGCCTTGTTCTTGGTATCATTGAGATAATAGTTGGCACGTGCAGGTACTGTCCACATATAGGTATCGCCATCATACTGCCAATGGCTATAGCCTGGGGCACCTGGGAAACCGAAGATTACCTCATCACAAGCATCATTGTCCCAGTCAAAGGCGGCATCCCAACGGTCTGCTACTTGATACTTGCCATACTTGCCATCCAAGATGTCTTGAGCCACTTGGGCACACTCTGTATAATGATCCTCGCCGATATATACTTGGGCATTAAGATAAAGACGAACCAACAAGGCGGCTGCACCTGCCTTGGTCCACTGACCTTGAAGGGTAGAGTTTGTTCCAAGCTCTGTCTTCTCAACAAGAAGTGGCAAGCACTCCTTCAACTCGCTCTCTATGAAATCGTAGATTACCTTAGGCTCCACTTGCTTCATGGAAGCGCCAGTGGTTGTGGTCACCAATGGCACATTGCGGAAACCATCGAGCAAACGAAGGTAGAACCATGCTCGCAACACGCGGCACTGGGCCGTAAGGTTGTTGAACTCAGACTGTGAGAAGCCGAACTTTTCAAAAGAAAGCGTACCTAAGTCCTCTATGACCTTACAACTCTGCATGATACCCTGGAAGCAGCCATTCCATTCGGTCTGGCAATCACCTCCGTCCTCTACATTATACTCATGATAGTGGTATCTACGCCATTTTCCACCATCATCCCACCAACCATCACGGGTAGGAGTAATCAGTTGGTCGGCAGTAAGCTCGTTGAGCACATGACGACTCTCTATGCTCCAGTAAGCATGCTCAAAAGGACGGAATGTGGCTCTGACCACATCGTTCTTGGTATTATAATAGTTCTCTGATGCCACCTGATCGTAGAGCTTCTCGCTCAAATCAGTACAACTTGTCATGGCAAGTGTACCAAAAGCAGCAGATACAATATAATTGAATATTTTCATTGTTTCTATATTTTTAGATGATTATCAGATATCTACGTTCAAGCCAATGATAAACTGGCGGGTAGATGGATAGTAGTCACGAGAACCTTGTCCACTTGGGGTGAGTCCGTTCACCTGATAGGTAGAAGGATCTACACCGCTAAACTTGGTAAGGGTGAACACGTTCTTTACAGTACCATATACTCTAATGCGGTCGATGAAACGACACTTCTGCAAATTGAGCGTATAGCCCAATGTAATCATGTCGAGCTTCAAGTAGTCACCTCTCTCCAAGAAGTAATCACAAACCACAGGGTTGGCATTGCCTGAAATCTTGAAGTTCTTGCCGTATGCCTTCTGCAAGCGATTGCCAGTGAAGTTGCGGTTGGCATAATAGAAATCGTGGATATTGAAGATGTCATATCCAAACGCACCACGGAAGAACAACGACAAGTCGAAGTTGCGGTAGCGGAAGTTCTGGCTGGAAGACAAGGTAAACTTAGGCAAACCATTGCCCACCTTCACACGGTCGTCTGCCGTTGCTTGGGAAGCACGGATGATGTCACCGCTCTTGTCATAGACCAACCACTCGCCATCCTCTGTATGACCAGCATATCTCCACATATAAAAGTTACCGATAGACTCGCCTTTCTCAATGCGCTGCAAGTTGTAGTAAGGATATGGATCAGAAGTACTTACCTCATCATAATAGTCCTGACCTACAAACTGGGAGTTGCTGAAGCTTACGAACTTATTCTGCATGGTAGAACCGATGAGGTTGAAGTCGTAAGAGAAATCCTTGGTAGTAACTGGACGGAAATTGAGGTCAAACTCAAAACCGTAGTTCTTCATCGTACCTACATTGACGAATGTATTGTCGAAGAGGTATGGAGGAACAGATACCTTGTAGTCACCCAACAAGTCTTGCTGTTTGCGGTTGAAGTAGTTCAAAGAACCATAGATGCGATTGTTGAGCAAAGAGAAGTCGATACCTACGTTCCAGTTCTTACCCTTCTCCCACATCAAGTCAGGGTTCACATTCTTGGCTGGACCCCAAACCTGGAAGAACTTACCATTATATATATAGTAGCCAAATCCATTCATGGTATTCAATGACTTGTAGCTATCGAAGTTTTGGTTACCCGTCACACCATAGTCGGCACGAAGTTTCAAGTCGCTGATCCACTGGACGCCCTTCATAAACTTCTCTTCAGAGATACGCCAACCAGCTGATACAGCTGGGAAGTTACCCCACTTGTGGTTAGCACCAAACTTAGAGGAGCCCTCGTGACGAAGAGAAGCGGTAAACATATATTTGCCTGCATAGTCGTAACTTACACGACCGAAGAAAGCGATGAGCTTGGCATCGTTCTTGTAACTGCCCATGTTTACCTCACCTTCTTCCTTATTAAACTCACCAGCACCCAAGTTGTCTGGACCCAGAGCATCATTAGGGAAATCCTTGTTGGATGCGTTCAAACCAGAATACTGAGAATACTGGTAAGAGTAACCTGCCATAGCCTTCACATTGTGCTTGCCAAAGCTACCGCTATAATTAGTGAGCCACTCCATTACATACTGGCTCTCCTTGCTGGAAGAACGACTTGCCTCACCTTCACGACCACTTTCGATGGCAATGGTGCTGGTAGAAGGACGGAACCAAGAGGCATCATGAGTATATTGATGGTCAGCGAACATCACCTGTGTAGAGAGATGATGATTGCCAGATGCATTCTTTGCCAACAAAGGCAAGAGGTTCAACTTAACGGTACCATCCCAGTCAATCAAACGGATATCATCCTTATCGGTCTCCAAGAGTTGACGCTCCACAGGATTGGAACCCACAACCTGGCCCTTGAAATTATAATAACGAATCGGATTATCTGGATCCATCAAAGGAGTAGTTGGGTTAGCCTCAAGAGCATCCTTGAATACGCTGTAATCAGCCTTGTCGCTGTAGATGACACGAGGAGCGACATTGGCAGTAATGGTGAAGAGTCCACCCTTGGTGGTATGCATGATGTTGGCACGAGCGCCATACTCCTGACGACGAGAACGAAGGTCGATACCCTTGGCATCTCGATAATCGGCACTCACACGATAGTTGCTCTTGTCATTGCCACCACTGAGGGTCAGGGTATGCTGCATGGTAGTACCTGTACGGCTGACGGCATCAAGCCAATCTACATTACCGCCGAGGTCAACGCCAGAGTCACCCCATCCCAGACGAACATCACGGAAATCCTGAGCGTTCATCATCTTCAGGTCTTTCACCATCGTGTTCCAAGTATAAGAAGTAGAGTAAGAAGCGTGCGTTCTGCCGTCCTTGCTTCCCTTCTTGGTCGTTACCAAGATGACACCATTGGAACCACGAGTACCATAGATAGCAGAGGCTGCACCATCCTTCAATACGTCGAAAGAAGCGATGTCATTAGGATTGATGTTGGTGAGGTTGCCACCTGGCACACCGTCAATCACAATCAGAGGACCATTGCCTGCGGCACGAGAGGAGACACCACGAATCTGGATGCTTGCCTGATTGTTTGGGTCGCCCACCGCGGTATTGGTGATGCTCACGCCCGACACCTTACCCTGGATCATCATGGAAACATCAGGGGAACTGATGGTGAGGAAGTCTTTCTCGCTTACGTGAGAAATGGCAGAAGTAAGCTCTTTCTTGTCCATAGTACCATAACCGATAACAACGACTTCATTAAGAACATCAGAGCTTTCTTTCATGGTAACATCCAACTGTCGGCGACCTTTCACAGATTCCACAACAGTCTCAAAACCTACATAAGAAAAGGTAAGCGTAGATTTAGGAGAAACTTCGATGGAATACTTTCCATCCAAATCGGTAACAGCATTCGATTTGCTCGAACCAGCCTTTACATTGACACCTATCAGGGGTTCACCCGAAGGGTCAGTAACGATTCCGTGCACTTTCAGAACATCTTGCGCAAGAAGCGAAAGAGGCATCAGCATGGCAAAACATGCCAGTGCAATTGTCTTTCTTAGGAATGTCTTCATTTTTTGTTGTTTTAAATTATTATTTGGGTAGTATAATTATTTTATGATAATTATCTTGATTACTCTACCAATATTTTCTTTGAGCATTGGGCAGATGCGATAAACTTTGTGCTGGCACTGTCATAAGCTACCTTTGCATCATTTGCCGTGATACTTGCCACAGCAGAACTTGTGGCATACTCCACTTCTATGCAACGCTCCATAGAGCAACTTGCAGAAGGCACCTCAATCGTAGTACACTTGCTCTCCGCATTGTAAGTGAAAGTAACTTGCATTCCATCCACCTTAGCGGACAATGGCTTATCTGTATTGTATATCAACAATTTATAAGAGCGACTACTTGGAGCCTCCTTAGATGTACCCTTGCGAGGAGAAATGACATACTCACCTACATGACCATCAAAGGTCTGGCTAAGCATAGTCTCTGCATAATTAGATGAATAATCAGGATTATCACCATCATCCTCATAAATGAAACCTTTGCCATTCTCTCCAGAAACAATGTTGAGCACCAATTGCGAAGGACGTTCCGTAACATTCATCACGTCTGCAGGATTGTTAGGAATCAATGCACCCTGACGATAGAAATAAGGTATCTGCTTATCTGTGAATGACATGGTAACCAAACGAGGACCTTCTATCAGTTCATTAGTAGACACACTCCACCATTTTCCTTCTGGCAACCATACATCCTTTATCGTGATACCATTTGCATCTGATTTTTCCGTGATAGGAGCCACCAAGATGTCGTCACCGAAGAAATACTCATTATCGTATGTATATGCCTCTTCTACCTCAGGATACTCATAATAGAGTGGACGACAGATGGATATACCAGTGTCATAGGTCTTACGAGCCATCGTATAGATATAAGGGAACAGCGAATAGCGCAAGCGTACCGCTTCTAGGATGGTAGGGAAATTGGGGAATTTCCAAATACGACGCTCTATGCGAGAATCATTGGTAGCATGAGTACGGAATATAGGAGTAAATACTCCAAACTGAATCCATCGCAACACCAAGTTAGGATTATTCACCAACTCTTCGTTGGAGAACATATGTCCTCCTAAGTCATGTCCCCAATAGCCATAACCTACATTCGAGGCTGTGGCGGTGAAGTAAGGCTCAAAAGCCAATGCCTCATAGCTGATGTTGGCATCGCCCGAGAAACCTATCTGATAACGATGACTACCTAGACCTCCCCAACGATGGAAGATAACAGGGCGATGACCTGTACGCTTGGCTGCTTCATTGAAGAAGACATAATTGCACCAAAAAGTCTCACTCAACGAGTTGGTATACGGACTGGTAAGATATTGTTGCCAATCTAGCCACCAGAAATCCACACCCTCGCTCTCATGGTCACGAATGATGTTCTTGAAGAATGACTTTGTAAAGTCGGTGTAGTCAAGACTCCAATTGATATTATTGCGGCTGTCATTCAGGTACTTGCCACCTAATTCACTGTTCATGGCAGCGAAATAAGTAGGCGACTCTATCTGATTGATACCATCGGCAGGATGCAAATTGAGCGCAGTCTTAAAATTTTGTGAGCGCATCTCGGAAAGAAGACCTTTTGGATTAGGTATGAGGTTGGTGTTCCATGACCAACCAGTCCAACCACCACGACCTTCCGACTGACTATAAGCATTTCCATTCCAATGCCAATCCATATCGAGAATCATCACATCGGTAGGTATCTTATTGGCTTTCAAGTCGCTCATAATGTTGCGATAATCATCTGCCGAATAAGAAGCATACTTACTATACCAGTAACCGAACACATAATCAGGTGGCAGAGGGATGCTACCAGCAATCTTGGTATAGTCTGCAAGAGCTTTCTTGTAATTATGGCCATATCCTAACACATAAGTATCCATGGCATGATTGTCTGCACGCTGTGTCCACCAAGGATACCCCATATCACTATTA
>USJD01000054.1 GCA_900554835.1 uncultured Prevotella sp.
GAGCAAATTTATTTTCCTGAGGCAGATGTCAAGTTGGAGAAAATCCACAGAAGGGAAAAGGCATTATATGCTTTGTTTTTGTTAGAGTCTATGAGTGGAGGTATCAACTTTAATAAGCCAGTAACAGCCAAACAACTTGAAAGATATCAAAAAAGAATGGCTGCTATTATGAAGAAATATCAAATCATCTATAAGAAGTTTGGTGGTGAGGCTGATAAAGCTCCTAATATCTTGGATTATGCAACTCGTGCGCCAATGATTGCATTATTGAAAAAACAGATATTGAAATTGAATGATGTTTTGTTCCATGCAGAAGACTATATTATACAGCGTAATATGTATGGTAACTATGGAGTAAGAATCTCGGCAGATTTGATGACTTATCAGGAAGGTATAGATGAGGGAATAAAACAATTAACGGATTCTGATGAATGGCAGAGAATCTCAGCCTTGTAAGGTTGCAACCTGTTTATTAGACTTTTTACTCTTGCTAGCTTGCAACGTTTGCATATATAATAAGGTGTGGAGAAAAATGATTAGCTTTGCACCATCAAACAGATAATAATAACAATTTAAATATTTGAGAATATGATCAATCTTGAAAAAGGACAGCGCATTAGTATGGATAAGGGGCTGTCATTAGTAGGTGTAGGACTCGGTTGGGATCCAAATGAGGGTTCTGGTTATGATTTCGATTTGGATGCTTCTGCATTCATGTTGGGTGAGAATGGTCAGATTCCACAACAGGAATTCTTTGTATTCTATGGAAATCAGAAAGCCCCAGATGGCTCTGTGGAATCTACAGGCGATGATCTGACTGGTGGAAATAGTGATGGTGGTGATGATGAAACCCTGAATGTTGACTTGACAAAGGTTAGTCAAAACATTAAAGAGATAATCTTTACTGCAACTATTTATAAAGCTGATGAACGTCGCCAGAATTTTGGTCAAGTACGAAATTCTTATATTCGTATCTATGATGCAAAGACTAATACAGAGATAGCTCGTTATGATTTGGATGAGGACTTTTCTATAGAGACAGCTGTAGAATTTGGTCGTCTGTATCGTCATAATGGAGAATGGAAGTTTGAGGCTATCGGTAATGGTAATAAAGGTGGTCTGCAGGCTCTTGTAAACAAATATGCTAAACAATTTGCATAATCGCTTATGGCTATTAATTTGATTAAAGGTCAACGAGTTGAAATTGAATCTGGTTTGACTCGTTTGAAAGTAGAGATGGGCTGGAAGGTCAATCCTAATGCAGAACCTGCTTATGATTTGGATGCATCTACTTTCCTGTTGGGTAGTAATGGGCAGATAGAAAACGAATATGATTTCGTATTCTATGGTTCTGGTAATCAGACTCAGGCTTTAGATGATAATGGAAAGCCAATCTTTGATAAAAACGGCAAACCTGTTATGCGTCCAATATCTTTAGATAAAAGTGTCTTAGGATCTATTGATGATTTGGGTGATGATGACGATGATACTGGTGAGGGAAATGAGGAAATAGAAGTGGATTTGACAAAAACTTCGGCTAAGGTGCAAGAAATCCTTTTTACGGCAAGTATCTATTGGAGTCCATCAGATGCAAATGACCCTGTGAATGCTCCACGAATGAAATATAATTTCGGTCAGGTTCGTGATGCTTATATTCAAATCAAGAATGCAATTAATGGAGAGGTAATTTGCCGTTATGATTTGGATGAAGACTTTTCTACCGATAAAGGTGTTGAATTTGGACGTTTATATCGTCGTGGCTCTGAATGGAAATTTCAAGCAGTAGGTGAGGCTCATAAAGATGGACTAGAACCTATTTGCAGAAAGTATGCTTCTAAATTTATGTAATTATGGCAATCATTCTAGAAAAGAGCGGTGATACTCATCGCATTAATTTGGAAAAGTCTACAGCGGGCAAGCCTTCTGCAGGTGAGATTGTTATCAATCTTGACTGGAGTAAAGGGGGATTTTTCAAAAATCTCTTTGGTAATGCCATTGATCTGGATTTAGGCTGTTATTATGAATTGCGTAATGGTAAGAAAGGTTTGATTGATGGTTTGGAATTCTCTCATAATAGAGGTGGAGACCGTCATCACGTAACTCGTCAAGGTTGCTATGATATGGCTCCTTATATTTGGCATCAAGGTGATGACCGTGGAGGTGGTGCTTCTTCTGGTGAGACTATTCTTGTGAACCCTGTAGGTGTCAATGAATTCAAACGTATTATCGTCTATACCTTTATTTATGAAGGTGTTGCGAAGTGGTCGGAGACCAATGCTGTGGTAAAAGTGAAAGTGCCAGATAACCAAGATGTCGTAGTGGAGATGGGACAGCAGTACAGTAATAAAAAGTTCTGTGCAATAGCTCAACTCGATTTTGGCGGTGACAACTCTATCACGGTAAAGAAGCTAGTGACCTTTCATGATGGTAAAAGTGATTGCGACAAGCAATATGGATGGGGCTTTAAATATGTTCCTGGTAGTAAAGATTAAAAATTAAACTTGAGAATTATGGCAATAAAACTTGAAAAAGGACAACGCATCAATCTTGAAAAAGAGACTGGTGCAAAATTGACCAACTTCTGTGTTGGTTGTAACTGGGGAGCTATCATCAAGAAAACATTCTTTGGCTTGTCAACATCTGTTGTAGATGTAGATTTGGACCTTAGTTGTATGATGTTTGATGCTAATGGTAAAGTGGTTGACCATATTTGGTCTCCTTTATATCAATTCAATGGCAAACTACCTCAAGGCAAGTTGGATTCAAATGACCGTGCTCTTCATCATACAGGTGATGACTTAACTGGTGACCAAAATGGAGATGATGGTCTTGATAATGAGATTATTACTGTTAATTTGGATCGGGTCAGCTATAACGTGAACTCTATCGTGTTCTTTTTGAACATATATAATAACAATGAATATAGTGGTGATTTCTCAGGAATCCCATATGCTTCAATTCGTATGTTTGAGGGTACACCTGAAAGACCACCTAAGCAAGTGTTTGCTCAATATAATGTAGCGACTAAGACAGAATGTGTAGGTAAGCGTGCTCTTGTAATGGGTAAGTTGTACCGACGCAATGGTGAATGGAAATTTGCAGCAATCGGTGATGCGTTTGAAGATAGAACTATCGGACAAACCATTGTTCGTGTGGCAAGAGATTATTCAAAATAAATAATAGTAAAATGAGAAGATTACCAGTATATCTACTCCTCGACACATCGGGTTCTATGTATGGTGAACCCATTGAGGCAGTGAAGAATGGCGTTCAAACGCTTATCTCCACATTGAGAAGTGATCCGTATGCGTTGGAAACAGCGTATATCAGTATTATCACTTTTAATACATCTGCACAGCAGGTTTCACCTCTTACAGAGTTGGCGGCATTCCAACAGCCAAACATTGATGCAAGTGGTTGCACAGCATTAGGTGGTGCGTTGGAACTGCTATCGCAGAAGATTGATAGTGAGATAACTAAGACCACAACTGAGGTAAAGGGAGATTGGCGACCATTGGTTTTCATTATGACAGATGGTGAACCTACGGATTCTATAACCAAGGGGCTTGAGGAATTCAAGAAGCGTAAATGTGGTATGGTTGTAGCTTGTGCTGCTGGTCAAGGTGCTAATACCAATACGTTGAAGCAAATCACAGAAAATGTGGTTCAGCTAGATACTGCCGATAGTGCGACTATCAAGGCTTTCTTCAAATGGGTCTCAGCTTCAATCAGTACAAGTAGTAAATCTGTTGAGGATACAGCTTGCGAAGCTACAACAATGAGTGAGTTGCCACCTCCACCACCAGAGGTTAATATCGTAGTATAAATTTTATTAAGGATGGTGCTCTTTAGTAAGGGCATCATCTATAATTTAATCTTTAAGCAAATTATGAGTAGAAGACTACCTGTTTATATATTGATTGATACTTCTGGTTCAATGAAAGGTGAACCTATAGAGTCTGTAAAGGTGGGACTGTCGGACATGATAGCATCTTTACGATTGGACCCATACGCTTTGGAAACGGCTTGTATCAGTATTATAACATACGATAAGGATGTCAAGCAAATTCTTCCTTTGACTGAATTGGAAAACCTTCAGCTGCCAGAAATTGTTTGCCCAGAAGCAGGTCCGACTCACATGGGAGCTGCTTTGGAATTGTTGTGTCAACGATATGATACAGAGGTGAATATGGGATCTAAAGAGCAAAAAGGCGATTGGATGCCGTTATTGTTTATCTTGACAGATGGAAAACCTTCGGATTTGTTGGCATACGATAATGTGATACCAAAGGTCAAAGCACATCAGTTCACAAATATTGTGGCTTGTGCTGCTGGTCCTAAGGCAAAAACAGAACCTTTGAAGAAACTTACTGACAATGTATTTACACTTGATACAATGGATAGTAATACATTCAAGAAATTCTTCCAATGGGTATCAATCAATATCATAGGAGGTGGTAAAACGATGGGAGTTACTGATCAAGTGGAATTGCCAGCTCCTCCAACTGAAGTTAATTTAGTCGTATAGATAACTATGGATGATTTGGTAGCAACATTAATAAGGAATGCTTGGCATTGGGCTAATATGAAATGCCATATGAAATTGTATAAATGGCGTGGAAAGAAAAATAGTTCATTTGTCGATTATGCAATAGCTTTGGCTTATGAGTGTGAGTATGAAGCTCAATTTAATAGAGACAGTCATGGACACGGCGAAGTCGTTTTGGAAATGGAGGATGGCTCTGTATATGTAGGCTTTAATGATAAGGGTACTTATACGATAGCATTATTTGATGCTTTTCATGCAGAACCTTATCAGGAACGAGTTGTTAAGGCTGTTTATGATGAATTATGTCAAAATGACGAAGGTATATCATATTCTGTTGTAGATAAGGGAGTCCAAGGGTTGTACTTTAATATTGCGACAGAAATAGAAGCTGATCCCAAAGAAAAGGGAGCCGAGTATTATATAAGTGGATATGTTGAGAATGTTTTTAAGGACAAACGAAAAATCTTAGCATCTACATTTAATAAATATGTTAAGGCAAATCCAAGTTCTGAGTATGATTTGCTAAATGATAAATGAAACAAGCTGGAGAGATGAATTGCAAGATAGTAGGGTATGAGTATAAAACTCTTGAAGTGACGTTGTCGCCAGGAGAGTCATTTTATGCAGAGCGAGGAAGCATCGTTTATGTTGATGAGGCTTTGCAGCGTGATGTGGAGTTTAATGGAAGTGGCTCTGGCAATGGTGGATTGGGAAGCCTTTTGGGAGGTGTCTTGAAATCTGCGTTATCAGGTGAATCAATATTGATAATCCGCTTTTATAATCCAACAAATATGGAGAGAAAAATGGTACTTTCTGGTAGTTGTTGTGCTCTCGTTCCTATTAGATTGCAAGGAGAAAACTTAATCTGTCGTCGTGGACATTATGTTGCATCCACGAATAAGATAAACTTGAACCTTAATATAAGCCTTCAAGGATTAGTGGGTGGAGTAGGACTTTTCCAAAAGATAGATGGTAATGCTACGGTTTTCTTAGATTCTCTTGGTTCTCCAATAGAAAAGATTTTGGGTAGTGGTGAAACGATAGAAATAGATGAAAATCACATCGTTGCATTCCAAGGCCTCTCTTCTTCACAGATTCAAGCGGGGTGGTCTGTTGGTAATGTCTTGCGAGGAGAGGGATTGAGTTTGATGAAGGTGACAGGACCAGGTAAAGTTTATCTAAGTCCACTTCCGATGATAGTCTATAAAAACAACTAAAAACGATAAAACAATGAGAAGATTACCAATATATTTCCTCGTTGACGTATCAGAGTCAATGGTAGGAGAACCAATCCAGCAAGTGCAGGATGGTATGAGAATGATAGTTCAAGAATTGCGTACCGATCCGTATGCTCTTGAAACTGCATATATATCTGTGATAGCTTTTGCTGGTAAAGCAAAAAGTGTAACTCCTTTAACTGAATTGTATAAATTCTATCCTCCAACATTTCCTATTGGTGGAGGCACGTCTTTAGGTGCTGCTCTTAACTTTCTGATGGATGATATGGACAAGTCGTTAGTGAAGACAACCTTGGAGAAAAAAGGTGATTGGAAACCTATCATTTTCCTCTTTACAGATGGAACTCCTACAGATGATCCAACTCCAGCTTTCACTCGTTGGAATCAGAAGTATCGTCATTCAGCCAATATTGTAGCAATATCCATCGGTGATAATGCGAATACGCAGTTGCTGGGACAAATTTCTGATAATGTGCTTCGTTTGAATAATACTGATGAAATGTCGTTCAAGTCATTCTTCAAATGGGTTACGGCTTCTATTAAGGCAACAAGCGTTTCTGTGACGGATATGGGTGATGATGAAGTAAAGTTGGCTCCAACATCTGGTATTAATCTAGAAAAGGTAGATACTTCTAAGCCTTGTATCATAGATGAGAACTTTGTGGTGTTGGTAGGAAAATGCTCCAATACCAAGAAAACTTATCTTGTAAAATATGCAAAACGAATGGCAGAGTACAAGGACATGGATTACGGAAACCTTGGCTTATTGAAGAATGAGTTTAAGTTGGTTGGTGCCTATCCTATAGACGAAGAAACATATAATAGCTTGTCTGATGGAAATTCTAACCAGAGTATCAATACTACTGCTTTGCGTGGTGTTCCAACCTGTCCTTGTTGTGGCGCACAATTAGGTGTAGTGGTCTGTGAATGTGGTAATATTATGTGTTCAGATGGAAATACGACAGCTTGCCCTTGGTGTGGCATGGAAGGCTCTTTGGGTGAGATTGCTGCAGGTGGAGCTGATATAACAAGAGGAAGAGGATAAAGCTATGAATGTAGAAAAGATAATAGATATAGTTTGTCAAGGGAAGAACGACGAGAAGGTGGAAGACTTCTTGAAGTTCCTTTCAGACAAATTGTGGAATCAATATAAAGAACATCTGATGGACAATATTTTAGTTGCAGAAAATAAAGTAAAGTCTTTAGCATTTTCGATACCGAATGCTAAAGAAGGAAAGGAATATTCACAGACAGTGAACGTTCCTGATGAAAATATGGTGCTTGTTGATGTAAACGGCATATCAGAAGAAATGCATGGCTTAACAATAACAGTGGCAGAGGATGGACATAGTTTTACAATTAGTGGTTTGCCAACATTGGAGCCATTGCGTAATGGCGGTACAACAACGGCAGAATCAACATTTGAACTGACGCTGTGCTATAAATATAAAGGTATATTTTTGCCAGAAGATAGACCAGTTTTGGAGCGTAAGATTCCTTTTGTCATCAATCAAGACCCACGTAAATTGTGGAAGAATTTACCTGTGGATTGGGAGAATATGCCTGAACCACAATATCAGAATGAAGATGTACAATGTGAATATGTTAAGGTTGAGGCACTGAATGATGGTGCTCCTCAAAAGGATATTGTAGCAGCCAGCAAGCGTGGTCGTTCGCATGCCCAAGAAGCAAAACCTCGTGATGACCATTTCAAAATGGCTCATCTTGAAAATGAATGGTATATTATGGCTGTTGCTGATGGAGCAGGTTCTGCTCCCTTCTCTCGTGAAGGTTCTCGAATGGCTTGTGAGACGGCTGTCGATTATTGCAAGGAGCAATTGTTGGATAGTAAGAAATTTGAAGAAGAGATAGATACATATGACCAGTTTAAGGAAGACAGCGAAAGCGAGGCTCGTAAAATGGTTGGGGATTATATCTACAAGATTGTTGGTACGGCTGCCTTTCGTGCTCAAAAAGCAATTTATGCTGAGGCTGCTGCACATAATCAACCAACAAAGATTTATGCTACGACTTTATTGTTGACGATTTGCAAGAAGTTTAGTTATGGCTGGTTTGTTGCATCATTCTGGGTTGGCGATGGTGCAATATGTCTCTATGACAAAGAGATGCATACCGTAAAATTACTTGGTGTACCTGATGAGGGAGAGTTTGCGGGGCAGACTCGATTCTTGACAATGCCTGAGATATTCAAGGATGCAACAGCTTTATACCAGCGTCTTCGCTTTTATATAGTTCCAGACTTTACTGCATTGTTCTTGATGACAGATGGTGTAAGTGATCCAAAGTTTGAAACAGACGCAAACTTGAATAATCCTGATAAATGGGATGCACTTTGGACTGATTTAAAGGAAAATGGGGTGGATTTGTCTGATGATAATGAAGCTGCCAAAGAACAACTTCTTAACTGGCTAGACTTCTGGTCACCAGGTAACCATGATGATAGAACTATTGCAATATTGTATTAGAATTGTAGATTATGGCAAACAAGATAACATTAAAGGCATCTGATGGCACAACCGTTGAGTTCTATGATGAAATCAAAGCGCAAGGTGGTGTCAAGGATGTTTATTTCTCAACAGATAAGACATACGTTGTCGCTTTTTACCGAAAGGCTCTTTCCCCAAGTGATAAAAATCGTTTGGAAAATATTGTAGGCCCTTACCATAAACGAATATTTGAGACTGTAGAGGGTAAATATTGGAAAGACTATTTTATTATGCCAGATCGACTTGTTGAATGGAATGGAAAGATCGGTGTGGTCTTACCCTTTTATCCAAGTAAGTATTTCTTTAAAGGTGGTCCCTTTGATGGTAAGGAAAAAGAAGGTAAATGGTTCGCATCAGCAAAATTGAGAAATCGTTTTGTTCCAGCAGACCAAAAGGGTACTTGGCTTTCTGATTTACACATGTGTTTAAAACTAGCTCGTGCTGTCAGAAGGTTGCATGCTGCCGGTCTTGCTCATTCTGATTTATCGTATAAAAATGTGCTTGTAGATCCTATTTCTGGTAATTCTTGTATTATTGATGCAGATGAATTGGTTGTTCCTGGAAAATATGATGCAGGAGTTTTAGGTACTCCTGATTTTATAGCACCTGAGGTTATGGAAACCAAAGGCTTGAAGATTGGCGATCCTAATAAAAAACTTCCGAGTATCGCAACAGACCGTCATGCTTTAGCTGTGCTCATATATATGTACTTGCTAAATCGTCATCCTTTGCGAGGTGGCAAGGTATGGGATATAGATCCTGCAAAAGATGAAGAGTTGTCGATGGGAGAAAAGGCTTTGTTTATAGAACATCCGACTGATAAGACAAATCGTGTCAAGCCCCAAGATTTAGATAAGAGCCAGTTGCCACAAGGTGACCCTACAAAACTACCATATACAATTTGCGGTCCGTATCTGAAAAAGTTATTTGATAGAGCTTTTATAGATGGACTTCATAATCCTTCTGCTCGTCCAAGTGCTGCCGAATGGGAAGATGCTTTGGTTAAAACTTGTGATCTGGTTCAACCTTGTCAAAATCCGAAATGTGAGGCGCATTGGTATGTCTTTGACAATACTACCAAGCCAAGATGTCCTTTCTGTGGAACAGAATATAAAGGTCAATTGCCTATTCTCAATTTCTATTATGCACCTTCTCACGGAAAGTATATGTCTGAGAATTACAGATTGATGGTGTATGATAAGCAGACTTTGTATAAGTGGCATTCTAATCGTCTAGTTTCTGCAAATGAGAAAACGACTGATGAGGATAAAAAGCCTGTAGGAGACTTCCATTTCTTTAATAATCAATGGATTCTCATCAATCGCCGTTTGCCTGATATGTATGATGCGACGGATAAAAAGTCAATTGGTATTGGGGAATATGTGCCTTTGACAGATGGTAGGCAGATTTTGCTTGATAAAAGTCAAGGTGGTAGATTAATCGTCGTTCAACTTGTAAATAATTAATGTTATATGGAAAATCATGAACTTGATAAATATGTTGAGTATGTTTTAGCTCAAGTAGGTGAAGGACGGCACACAAAAGAAGATATCAAAATAGATTTGCATGAGCGCGGTCTTTCTGATGCAGAAGTTAAAGAAGTCTTAGATGTGGCTTGGGAGATTGGAACTGAATTCGAAAATGGAACACGAGGAAGTTCCTTAAAGTCCATAGTTATAATCTTATGCTTTTATGTTTTTATGTGTTTAATATTATATCTTACTGGTCATAGTATTATTGAGTCTTGTTCTTTTGGAGCAGTCATAGGGGGTATTATAGCTTTGATAAGATTATTTCTAAGAAAAAGGAAGTTTAGATAGTATCTGGAAATATGATTCTTTTGCCTTGGTAGGGAATTATATTTTAAGTTTGAAAAATGCTTTAACTTGTAAATGATGAAATATGGGTATAGATTTAATTAAAAATGAAGAGAAAGTAGATGCTCGTTTGAAAATAACAAACGAAATGAAAGGAAATCTTTTGATTGCAACCAAATGGATTAAGTTTATGAATATAGTTGGTTGTGTTTCTTTGGGAGCATTAACTTTATTAGGCTTTATTGGTTTCTTTTCTGGAATAATGGGTAGTGGTGGTATGTCCTTGGGGATAATATACTTGGTCTTAGCTGCAATTTATTATCCTGTCTTGAAACGAGTATTTGCATTTGTGAGTCAAGCTCGTAGTGCATGTGAATATGATAGTAGCGAAGATTTAAATGGTATGTTTGATAGTCTAAGATTTATCTCGAAATATCTTGGTGTTATTTGTGCTGTAGTTGTGGGCTTTTATGCTGTAGCTATTATTGTAGGTATTTTTGCAGCAATCTTTAGTTGATGTTTTCTAATGAACATTTACGTAATCCGAAATAATCAACGCTTTGGACCATACGATGAGCAAACGTTACTCTCGTATGTGAACAAAGGGCAGGTGTTAAAACAAGACAAGGCTATCGCTGACGGCGATAGCCTTGAACAGACGGTTGGCTTTTATTTAAAACGAGCCAATCTACAGTGTCATGTTCAAAATAAAGGGAATGTTTTAGCGCAACTCTCTGCTATAGGCTCTGAATTGATATTCCCGAAAGCCAAGTTGTTTTCCAAACAATTCCTTTCAGATCAAAGAATCTTAATCATGGCATTAGTGGGATTGTTGCCAATGGTAATCATGAACATACCATTAGGAGGATTTTTTATTTTCTATGAAGTGTCTTTGTATTTCTCTGTCATTTGGGGGTTATTCTTCTATGCTTGTTTCAAGACGAACCAAGTAAAGTTGAAGACGACTTTAAGTGTTTTCTTCCTAACTCAACTCTGTGTGTTCATCGCATGGGATTTATTAGGATTACCTAAGGTTAATCCTTTTTACGCATTTACAGATGTGGCTTTTCCACTGAATATCCTTGGCTATGTCTTCGGGGTTGGATTAACAGAAGAATTTGGAAAGATGGTTCCACTCCTTATTATATTGAAGAAAGCGAAGGAACCTTTGATTCCACAAACAATGGTCTTTTATGGTTTGATGTCAGGAATCTCTTTTGGAGTATTTGAAGGAGTTCAATACCAAATGACGGTAAATACTGAGCAGACGTATGATGTTTCGTTCTTCCTGAACATTGCAAGATTGACAAGTTTGCCGTTCCTTCATGCTTGTTGGTGCGGTATTGCAGGTTATTTCTTGTCGTTTGCTCATCTCTATCCAAAGTATAGACGAGGCTTATATGTTCTTGCAATCAGTATTCCTGCTATAGTGCATGGATTGTATGATTCCTTGGCTAATTATAGGGTAGTTTCTCTTGTCATGGTATTCTTGGGGTTAATGCTTTTGATGGTATATCTCAAACAAAGCGTTGATTATCAGTCGAAATTGAGACAATGATTGATGTGTTATAACCTTGCAAGCAAATGTAAGTATCTTAGAGTGTATAGTGGGTGTAACGTTGGGGATTCTCGGTCTTGTTGAAAGAAAAGCAATACCTTTGCATCAGAAAATAAAAATAATAACAATTAAAAATTCAAGAGATTATGGGAATCTTTAATATCTTCAACAAGAAAAGTGATAACGAGAGCGCAGCTACAGTTTCACTTCCAGTAGTAGAACCTTCTGAAGCAAAGGAGGTGGTTGAGAGTGTTGCACCAGTAAAGGAAGAGGCTTCAAGAGAGAATAAGCCTTTGACTGTTTCTTATGCAACAGGTTGGCCTATAGATGTTATCTATGGTTATCTTCATAAGAATTATGAGGATAAAGGCTTTGCTGATGCAATGGTCAAGAGTGACATGGCTTTTCGTGATTTAAATATGAGTCTCATTCGTAATAAGATACTCATGGTGTTCAGAGAAATCAATCTCAGCTATGATGTGATGAAGCAAGACTTGCAAGTCCGTATAGATACTTGCAATGCTGCAGGTTTGTTGACCACCGTTGCTGAAATCGAAAAGACTATGTCATTGATTAATGCTCATAAAGAAGAGTTGAGAGAGATGGAAACTGATTTCAGAAACAATGCTAATGAGGCTTCAATACCTCTACAGTCATATAATTGTGGATTCTTGCGGGGTATTGCAACCATTGCGATGAGTGGTGCTAAAGGTACGCCGGTTTCTCATATGCAGAATGTGAATAATATTGCATCCAAGCAAGCTATTGCATAGTTATAGTTGAATTTTAAAAACGAATGTATTATGAACTGGTGGATTAAATTTGGTTGCAAATTGACAGGTTGGAGTTCAAGTGTTTTGGCTCAGTGCTCTGAGGCAAGTAAAACACAGTTAAGCAAATATACCTCTGCTTTGCTCATCTTAATAATAGTATGGAGTATTACCGGCTTTTGTTTCGCTCAAAGGTATATTGGACTTCCTGTTTGGGGATGCATTTTAGTTTCATTGGTATTCATTACCATAGTGATTATGATTGAACGTCAAATTCTCCTGGCCTTGCACCCAACAAAAAAGTTAGTTGCTTTCAGGTTTGTAATAGCTATTATTATGGCAATTGTTGGCTCGACAATCTTTGATCAAACAATGTTTGGAAAAGATATAGACAAGCAGATGGCTGCCACGATAGAATACCAAACACAGGCTCTTACTCAGAAGAGAGTAAGTAACATTGATGGCAAGTTGTTAGCATTCCAAGAGGAAAAGGATTCCTTGGATAAAGTCAATTCGGAATTGCAAGCAGACATAAATGCTCATCCTTGGATTGTTCAAAAATCAGTGACCAACAGCCAAGATAGACTTGTTGTCAATGGAAAAATTAAGGTGGTAAACAATCCGTCTGTGACAACCAATCAGGTCGCAAATCCAAAACAATCAGTAGTTTCTACTAATAATGAAAAGATAAAGCAAATTGTTTTGCAAGAGATGGATTTGAACAAGAAAAGACTGACTGTAGAGGAAGATACGAGAAAGGAATGTCAGGCAAATGTAGGATTTCTGGAGGAATTAGAGGCAATGGTGTCTATAGTGACGACTCGTAAGGTCGCAGGAGCGTTTTATCTGATTTTCTTTATGTTGTTGATGAGTTTGGAGCTTTTCGTTGTCACAAGTAAAATGGGAGACCAAGAATGTGATTATGAAATGGCAATAAAGGGAGCTGAAAAAGTAAAAATGGCTCAGTTTAATATGGCTTTTAATAGAGTGCAAGCAAAATAATATTCAAATTAATATATTTGAAATGTAATCTTGCAATCAATATATTCATTGATGATGATAATAAGGTGTAACGTTTTAGAAATTGCGCAAAATATCAAAAATGTAGATACCTTTGCATCAGGAATAATAAAGTAACAACAAATAAAAAGTAACAATTATGAAAAAGTTTATAGTAGCATTGGTTGCAATGATTGCAACATCAACCGTATCTTTCGGTCAGTCTTATAACTACAATAGTCGTAGAAATACAACATCCTCTTATGGTATGAACACAAATACGACAACTGTTAGTGGCTATACTCGTAGTAATGGAACTTATGTGAATAGTTATACTCGTACTCAGCGCAATAGTACGAACCATGATAATTTCTCTACTTCTGGTAACTATAACCCATATACAGGTAGTACAGGAACCCGTGCAAGAGATTATTCAACTCAGTCGTATAATTATGGTTCAGGATATACTATTCAGATAGGTAGTCGTGGAGGACAGTATTACGTAAATAGTCGTGGCAACAAGGTTTATGTGCCAAAGAGATATTGATAACTAGTATATAAATGTAATTTTTCGTAGGACACTATGGCTATAAATTTGGAGAAGAAAAAGAGGATAAATAGTTGCTTGGTTTATCTTTTGGTAACATTGTTTATCATTGGTGCCGTTGTTGCTGATATTGGATTAATATGGGGTACTATTGGCTATGTTTGGGCACTGAGAATCATTGGAGTAATCTGTGGCTTTGTGGCATTTTGTGGACTATGCTCAAAAAGCAGAGGAGGCTGTCTTGTAATGGTAATATGTAGTATTATGGCAGCTTTGTGTATTTTGGGTGGAAAGTTAATAAAAGAAGCTTATGTAAAATCTATGCCTATAGAAGATGAAATGTCTAATGATTCTTCAGAAAGTTCCTTAGTTCCTACATACGATGATGACAGTGAATGGTCAGGATTAACAGATGAAGATAGTCTTTACATAGACAATCGTTTGCAAACAGGTGATACTCCTTATAAAAACGCTAAACTATCTGGTAGTGGATCTACAATTGAAGTTAAAACTGCAGCGGGCGAAGAAAATGATGTTGTTGTCATCATTAAGCATAATGGTAAAATCGTAAGAAATGCCTATATACAAGGTGGAGATTCTTATCAGTTCTCTATAGCAAATGGAACATATCAAGTATTCTTCTATGGAGGGAAGGGATGGAATCCTGACAAGGAAATGTCTGGTGGTTATACCGGAGGCTTTGTTACCAATGAGTCCTTCTCGAAAGACGATGTCGTTACTTTGGATTATCAAGGTCTTAATTATGAGTTAATACCACAGCGTAATGGCAACTTTAATACAGAACAGAGTAGTGAAACGGAAATGTTTTAGTGTGATATAAATATGGGTTATGAGGCATATCGTGATTTTCTGAAAAGATTGGGCTATGTCATATTAGTATGCGTTGCCTTTCATTTTAAATTAGATAATTTTGCATTTATGATTGCATTTATTTTTGTAATAATAGTGTTGTTCTGCTTTTCTTACTATAAGGCAAAACAGCAAAAGGCAGACCAAGAGATGGACCGCATTATGAATGCGCCAAGTGAGACTGTGAGCACTGAAGTTTTACCTTTAAATAATAATAACATGGAAGAAAAACAAAATATAAGTACACGAGATTTGTGTGTCGAAGTCTTGCGTAAATTGAATTGTGAGGTACAGTTCGATGAAGAGAATGAATATACTATGTATTTTACTTATCAAGGTGAACATTTCCATATAGACACTTGGAAAGATTGTCTTATGATTGGTATTTGGGATACATGGTGGGGAACGGTAGACTTGGATGACCTTGATGATGTGTCTCGCATTCGTAAGGCAATCAACATCGTTAATATTAATTCTTTCTTGACTATGGTGTATTCGATAGATCTGGAACATCAACAGTTTGTTGTCCACACCAAACGACAATGCTTGTTGATACCGCAGATACCAAAAGTTGAGCATTATCTGGCTGCTATGCTTGCTGGTTTCTTTGATGTTCAGCGTAGTTTCAAGGAAGAATTAGATAAATTGAGAAAAGAAGATGAACTTGTTAAATGTGTAAAGGAATAATTAATGAAACGTAAAATCGTTATATGTTGTGTATAGTTGCAATGTTTGCTTTGTCTTGTTTGAACTCATGTGAGGAGAAACCTCATACGATCTTTAAACGGGATATTGCCGATAATGAGCAAACGGATGGGAATATAGTTTTTGTAGTCCCTGACAGTACTTATGTGTCCTTGGAATATTGGAATAGATATGTGATAGTTTTGTCAAAAATGAAAGAACAGGATACAATGTCATATACAGTTGTAAGCAGTGATGTTGTGACTGATTATAGTGAAAAGAACTTTCGACAATTAATAGATTCTATAAGGGACAATGCTATTGATAAAACAGGGAATTTTTCTGAGAAACATGAAAAAACTATAGAGCAGTTCTATTATGTACAACAAACAAAAGGAACAAAATGGAAATATAAAACAACTATAGCCATTTATAATAAAGAAGAAAGAAAAGTGTGCTATATTTCTCATAGCAGTATCATAAGAGATAATGTAACTACTGATATTATTAACAGTTTAAGATTTAAGTAAGAATGAAGAATTTAAAGAATCTGCCTTTTGGCTGTTTGATGGCATTGTTGTTAGGCTTGGTAGCCTGCAATAACTCTCAAAAACAGCTTGATGAGTTCTCAAAAGAAATCAATAATCGTTGTCCTATAGTGGTAAATGATGCCATGAGTATTGTTGGAGCAAATACTGATGGTAACCAACTTGTTTATAAGATGTTGTTGAACGAGGACTTGTTGGATATGGGAACAATAAAATCTGAAGAATACAAAAAGTTGGTGGCAATCTCTGTTGCCAATCAAGGCTTGCTGTCGGATAATTTAATAAAAAATGAAACTTCTGTTCTGTGTTCTTTTACAGGGAACAAAAGTGGAGTTAAGTATAATGTTATACTGTCTCCAAAAGATATGGAAGCATTGAACAGCAGTAATGTCGGTATGGATATGGTGTATGATGAAATGCTTAAATCTTTGGTCAGTGTTTGGAAGAGAAAATTACCTCAAAAAATAGATAAAGGAATGGAGTTATCAGATATCATACTGAATGATACTGCCTTAATTTATGTTTATCATTTTTCAAATCAGTATAGTTTGGATGCGATTCCGCAAAAAGAACTTAAAAGTTCAGTTGTGGATATGATAAATTATGATGGAGCTGGTGATTTCATGCAATTCCGCAAAGTTTTGATTAATACCAATCGAGGGTATGTCGTTCGTCTGACAGGAGGAAACTCCAAAGGGCGAGAAGTCGTTTTCTCTAAGATGGATTTAATGCACTGGAATCAATGAACTTATAAAAAATGAAGCTATGAATAGGATATGCTTGATGATGATAGTAGTATTGTCTTTTGTCTTTTTATTGACAAAAGCACATGCACAGTCTTTGCCTCAAGACACAGCTAAAGCTGTCAAATTGTCGAAAAAGGCATTGAAACTCATGAAATCAGACAATACCGCTAAATGGCAGGAAGGTTTTGATATGTACAAAGAGACTGCTAAAATGGGGTTAAAATCTGCCCAAAGAAATTTGGTAGATTATTATATGTCACAAAATCCTAAGAATGAGATAGATGCAATCTATTGGTGCAAAATCTTGGCAGAAGATGGAGATGTGGATTGCCAATATTTTTTAGGATGGATATATTTGGGTATGGATTCGACAAGTACAACAGCTCATAATGAAATTTTAGGTTGTAAATATATGCATATGGCTGCAGAACAAGGAAATGCTAATGCGCAGTGTTTCTATGGGAAATGCTGTCTAAATGGTATCGGTACTTTGACCGATTATGATGAGGCAGAGAAATATCTACTGCTGTCAGCAGAAAAAGATAATGTTGTAGCTCAATACTATTTAGGATTTTTGTATAATTCGGAGAAATATGGACGATTAGATTGGAAGAAGGCCTTTGCTTATACAAAGAAAGCTGCTGAATATGGAAATGACTTTCCTGATGCCATGTATAATTTAGGGCGTATGTATCAGCTTGCTGAAGGTGTTGAGAAAAATTTAGATGAGGCAATCTATTGGTATGCGAAGGCTTCTGGTTTGGGTATTACTGATGCCAAGAATAATTTAGCACTTGCATTAGAAGAAAAAAATGGAATGAAGAATGATGTGATATATCTGTTGCAAAAAGCAGCAGATAGTGGAGATGAGGTTGCATTATGTAATTTGGCAAGTAGATACCTAAAAGGGGAAGGGGTAACTCAAAGTATAAGTATGGCAATGAATTTATATCTGAAATCGGCAGAGAAAGGTTATGTGCCTGCCCAACGTGCAATAGGACAGGTTTATTTGGTTGGAACAGGCATCGCAAAAGATGGAAAATTAGCTTTTTATTGGACAGAAAAAGCTGCAGCTCAAGGAGATACTACAGCTTTGTATAACTTAGCTTATTGCTATGAGCATGGTATTGGTACAGCCCGAGATGCAGTTAAAGCCTTTGTGTGCTATAAAAGGTCTGCAGATTTAGGGTTTGCGCTTTCTTTTGCAGCTTTATCAAAATGTTGCTTTTCTGGAATAGGAATAGAAAAATCAGAGAAAATAGCCTTTGAGTATGCTCAAAAAGGTGTAGATAAAAATGTGCCTGAAGCATGTTATTTATTAGGGCTTTATTATGAGTATGGAACTAATACAAAGATAGATTATGCCAAGGCTATAGAATGTTATGAGAAGGCATTGGATTTGGGGATAGAAAATCCAGAAAGAGTATACTTTTATGAGGCTTTATGTCATGGAAATCTTCAAAAAAATGTAAAGGCTGTAGAACTTTATAAAAAGGCTGCGGCACTTGGGAATCTTGGGGCATTATATAACCTTGCAATGCATTATCTGAATGGAGTGGGAATTGCAAAAAATATTGCACAAGCAAAGGCTTTACTCAAAAAATGTGTACTTCAAAATGACAATCAAGAGATAAAACGTCTTGCAAACGAGAAATTAAGTAAACTAAGATAATTCGGAATAAAATATGAAACGATTAATATTTACATGGCTTCTTGTGTTTTTTGCCTGTGGAATGCTAATGGCACAAGTGGGAGTTAAGCGTCCTGATAGCTTTAACTATCAAAGTGGTATTGATGCATACAATGCAGAGGATTTTGTAAAGAGCTTGGAGTTCTTTGATAAAGAGTTGGAACAAAATCCAACAAATGGCTATGCTATGGTTTGGGAGGTCTATATATATGAGAAGTATGAAAAATATGGAATAGCAATGGAACTGGCTAATAAAGCGTTGAAGTGTTTGCCAAAGAAAGATAAAGAATATATGGGCATTGCTTATGATATAAGAGGAAAGGTTCAACTGGCTTTAGGAGATTCGCTGTCTTCTCTTTCGGATTATAAACGGGCGTTTAAGACAGATGGGAATGTTAATCATTTATTCAATAAGTGTAATATCTATCATGCGCAAGGTAATTTTGCGGAAGTAGACAAGGAGGTT
>USJD01000055.1 GCA_900554835.1 uncultured Prevotella sp.
CCACTATCGCTCCATATCGCTGGATGTATCCCTCACGCTCCAGTCGTTTCTGCCGTTCGAAGGTGGGAGAAGGGGAGAGGTGTACTCTTGCTGCAAGTTCCTTCACTGTGAGTCGGGAGTTCTGCTGCAACAATTTGAGTATCTTAATATCGATTTCGTCGAGGTTTTCTTCTGTTGCCATTATTTCTTTTTTTTGTTGTTTTGCAGAATAATATTCTGCTGATTTGCTTAATTCGCTGCAAAGATAGCATATTTTTCTGAATTACAAAGAATGTTTGGAAGATAAAATTCTTCTTCTTACCTTTGCACTCGCAATTCCGGATGCAAAGAGCCGTTCATCGTCAGATAATGGCAAAATAAGAGTCATTCATCATTTTAAAATATAGGAGATAAGATAATGAGCAACGTAAGAAATATACATTTTGAGGCAGTGGGCAGCTATTTGCGCCCTGCAGAGTTGAAGGAAGCAAGGGCGAAGTTTGCTGATGGCAAGATTTCTGCCACCGATCTTCGCGCCGTTGAAGACCATCTGATTACTGAGGTCATCAAGCAGCAGAAGGCGCATCGCCTGCCTTATATCACCGATGGCGAGTTCCGTCGCAGCTATTGGCATCTCGACTTTATGTGGGGATTCAATGGCGTGGAGCATATCGAACTGGAGCATGGCTACCAGTTTCATGGCGAGGAGACAACCAAGGGCTCTATCCAACTGACCGGCAAGATTACTGGCGAAAATCATCCTTTCATCAAGGATTTCCTGTTTGTGAAGCAGTTTGAGGAGCAGGATGCCAAGGGCGAGTATATCTTCGAGGCGAAGCAGACGGTTCCGGCTCCTGCACAATTCCTTGCCGAACTGTTTCGTGGCAAGAATGCCGAGAATACCCGCAAGTTCTATCCTAACACCACCAAGCTGATAGAGGATATTGCCCAGGCCTATCGCACCTTCTTCCAGGAAATTTATGCAGCCGGTTGCCGCACCGTTCAGTTAGATGACTGTACCTGGGGAATGATTGTGGATAGTGATTACTGGAAGGCTAAGGTGGGCACTGGGTTCCCCCTTGAGCATGAAGCCCTGCAATATCTGAAGGTGAACAATCTTGCCATCGAGGGCAAACCAGAGGGGTTGACCATCAACACCCACGTTTGCCGTGGCAATTATCATTCCTGCTATGCCACCAAAGGTGCCTATGATGCCGTGGCACCTTATCTTTTCGCTCATGAGGATGTGGATACCTTCTATCTGGAGTATGACGATGAGCGTTCGGGCGGTTTCGAACCATTGAAGTATGTGGCAGATGGCAGGAAGGTGGTTCTGGGTCTGGTAACCTCCAAATCTCCTGTGTTGGAGGATAAGGCTACGGTCATTGCCCGAATCCACGAAGCAGCCAAGTATATCCCTCTCAATCGCTTGCGCCTCAGTCCTCAATGCGGCTTCGCCTCTTGCGAAATCGGTAATAAACTGACCGATGCTGAGCAATGGGCAAAGATAGATTTGGTTAGAGAGATATCTGAGGAAGTTTGGGGAGAATGAAATTTTTCGTGAGCCCCCTTCAAAAAGGGGGCATATTTTGAATTCGGTCTGACCTATGTGGACATTCTGAGTGAAACATAGCAATCTTTTCGAATTACGAAGAATTTTCTGCTGATAAAATGTTCTTTTTCGTTTTCTTCATTCTGAGTCCGTTTTGAAAGTTAATATTTCCAATCCTTCGATTGATGGCGCAAAGTTACACAGATTCTCCGAGTTACTTATCCCTTTTGATGCTTTTCTATCCCTTTTGATGCTTTTCTATGCTTTTCTATCCCTTTTGATGCTTTTCTCCCAAAGAAGCGTGTTTGGAAACAAGTCATTTAAGACCTGCAAACAAGTCATTTGACACCAGTAAACAAGTCATTTGGTACCTGCAATCAAGTCATTTAGCACTCGTAATCAAGTCATTTAGCACCCGTAATCAAGTCATTTTGTCCCTACAAATAGGTTGTTTCTGGAAAAGCGTAAAACTTTACAAAAATAAATCAAAGGTGACGGTGACACCTATTTTTCATCTTTTTTTTATGCATTGGATCCACTACCCTCCAATTTGGAGGTCTCCCTCTGATTATCAATATTTTATCTATTTTCGCGCGGTAAGTCATAAAAAAAAGAGTATATAAAAGTGTCACCTGTCACCGTTTTCTGCCGAGCCTTTTATTGGAGCCAGTTTGGAGGGTGACACCAGTGACACGAGTTTTCGGCTTTTTTGTGGAGGGGTCTGTCACCCCTGTCACCCATCGGTACTGCGAAAGAAATGGATATTTGTTTCTTCTTCCTACCGTAATTTGCTTTTTTTAGATAAAAAATCCAATCCGTTCCTCCTTGCTTTTCATTTTCTTTTTGTAATTTTGCACCCCGAAAAAAAAGATAGTTTTTAAAGGATAATACACAGAGAATAATGAAAAAAGGATTGTTTGCACTCGCCTTGGGTACTTTCACCTTAGGAATGGCAGAATTTATTATCGAGGGAATTCTCACAGATGTGGCACACAACATGAATGTGAGCATCCCGCAAGTTGGTCATCTCATCTCCATTTATGCCCTGGGCGTTTGCGCAGGAGCCTTCTCCCTGATACTGATGCACAAGTATCGCCCTAAGAATATCCTGCTTTTTCTTACGTCGTTGGTGGTGATAGGAGCCATTATTGCCACTGTTGCCCCTAACTACTGGCTGTTGCTCTGCGCCCGCTTTATCCAGGGTTTGCCGCATGGTGCTTACTTCGGAACGGCAACGATCGTGGCTGTGAAAATGGCCAAGGAAGGCAAGGAAACCAAGGCGGTGGCAATGATGTGCGCCGGAATGCCTTTCGCTAACCTGATGGGCGTTCCGCTCGGTACATTTCTCAGTCATACGATGTCCTGGCGAGTTCCTTTTCTGATGTCTGTGATATTGGGACTGCTTACTTTGTATATGATTTATCGCTGGGTGCCTAATGTAGAGGCATTGCCCAATAAGGGAATGAAAGCACAGTTCAAGTTCATGCGTCATCTGGCTCCCTGGCTCATCATCGCAGCCACTTTCTTGGGCAATGGCGGCATACTCTGCTGGTTCAGTTACATCTCGCCATTATTGCAGTGGAACGGCGGATTCAGTGCTGCCAGCATTTCTGCACTGATGATTCTTGCAGGATTGGGTATGGTAGTGGGCAATCAGGTGAGTGCCTTGCTTGCCGACAGATTTAAGCCGGGACGTTTTACCTGTTATCTCCAGTTCTTGGCAGCTGCAGCCCTGCTTGCCACTTTCTTCCTTTCCCACATAGGCTGGGTTTCGGCAGCCATGATGTTCATCTGCTGTGCCTGTCTTTTCGGAATCGGTTCGCCAGAACAGTTCCTGATTGTCAAGCATAGTGAGGGTGGCGAGATGCTCGGAGGCTGCTGCATTCAGGCTGCATTCAATTTGGGAAATGCGCTTGGTGCTTTCTTCGGAGGAATACCTGTGGCGATGGGATTGGGTTATCATTTCCCTGCTCTCATCGGTGTACCTATGGCTTTGATGGGAGCCGTCTGCCTGCTGGTCTTCCACAAAAAATATGAATAAACATAAAAAGAGGGTGTGTCATGGATTTACGACACACCCTCTTTTTATGTTTGTTTTATGTGTAAAATTATTCCTTGTTTTTCAATCTTTTCTTCTTTCTTCGATGTAAAATAATATATCCGGAGATTAACACTAAGGAAATCAGCAGGCCGGAGATAAAGACGAAGAGGTCGGAAAGCGGACCCAAGAGGGGAGAATAGCATCTGCCCACATGCAGTTCGAGGGCTACATTCCAGAGAGAAAGGGGAGTGCGGGATAGTAATTCAGGCGTGGAAACTGGAATGTCTGCGCCCTTGCTATAATCGAAAACTACCGCTCTGCCACCGAAGAAATCCTTGGAGTAACCGCTTGTCAGTGTACTGGAAATCGGAATCATCGACTTGTCATGATGAGGCTTCCCCGTAAAGTAGTCCAGAATAAGTTCCTGCTCCGGATACCAGCGGAACAAACCGCTGAATGAACCTATCAGCCAACCGCCCTTGCCGTCGCTTTCAAATACGTTTACTCCCATCGGACTCACCTTTGGAGTCTGGTTTTTGTCGAGCAGTCGTGGCTTCTGACTGAAGGATTCATCTACATAGAGAAAACCCTCAGAGGTAGATACAAGCCAGTTGTTCTCAGCCGCATTCCATCGGATGGCACGGAGCTTGTCGTGCCATACATTGCCGTCTTTTATCTTCTGTTCAGTCTTGTTGAGAGCCAGTGGAATCATCAATGGTGGGCGCAGACACATACCGGTAATCGCCAGCCAGAGGGTGAGGATGATGGTGGTATAACCTATCTTGTTGTGCCATTTCGCATTCCACACCATCCGCTTGCCGAGAACCTTCATCCTGTCCTTGATTTCTGTAGGATTCAGTTCGCTTTCCTTCTGTTTCTTATCCTGCAGTCCGTTTACTAACAAACGTTTTTGTCTGCGGATGCGATAGGGTAAAATAAAGAGGACGATACCCGTTAGCGATAGGATGATGAGCACGACGGCGATGGCATCTACCACCAGTCTGCCCGTAAGCCCGAAGAAGGCTCCGCTGTGCAAAGCCCAGACAGTCTTGAATAAGGATTCCGTTGGGATAAAACCATCTGGTTGGGCAATGATGCTTCTTTTTGTGTAAAAACTATTTTCTGAATGCGCTGACTGTACTTTTGTGAAACTGTCCGATTTTTTGTGGGTCGTTATTTCGTAAATAGCAGAGCGAGTCAGGGCGATTACATTCATGCTGTCTGAAGTAAGTGTGATGTCTGCCATCCTTTCATGATGATTAGGGAGAGGGAACTTGATCCATCTTCCTCCAAGGGCATTCTTTCCATTTTCATTCTTCCCATGAACATCATTCTTCCTCGTCTTGTCAGCTTTGAAATAATAAACGTCCCGAAGGGCAGCGCACCAGATTCTTCCATCTTTGGTACAGACCAGATGGCGGATGTTTCTCTCATCTATTTGTTCCGGAAGTCCTCTGTTGAAATCCTCCCAGTTTTGCATTTTGCTGTCTGTAAGCCATACGCCTGCATAGCCATACGCCAAGATGCCCAGAGACGATGGGGTAGAGCCTTTGATGATACCATTGTTGAAGTTGCGGATATGATAGGCTGGAGGCAGTAAACTCCTGCTCACAGCGCAGTCTGCGAATAGTTGGCGGTGGTTCAGGATAATACCTGAAACGCAGAATACCAGCATGAATACGGACAGTACGAGTCCGAACCAGCGGTGGTATTTTTTCCATGTAAAGTGCTTGTTCATTCTATTGTTCATTATCTTTTGTATTTCGGGATGCAAAGGTACTGATAACCCCCGATTCGTGCAATACCTAAAAATAATGATTTCAACTTCAGCGCCGTGTTTATTCTGTGAGATGGATGGAAACCTTCCTCTGCAGTCATCTATGGCTTTATTAATGTGTTCTATGTTATATCAATTAGTTCGCCAAGGCGAACCTATTAAAACCATACATATATAGTAAGGTGTATTTATCCTCTATTGATTCGTTCTCTATTGATTCTTTCCACTAATTCATCTGGTGTAAGTATCTCCATCTTTGAGAAGCCAAACCACTTTTTACCCAAGTCTTTGATGGATGCTCCAATGTGATATACTTCATCGTCTATGCAAAGGAAGCGGTCATGCGATAAACGGAATGTTTCAATGTCAATCGGTGCATATTGAGCATTATGACGGTCTATGTCGAGTTGGAACTGACGGCTTATCTGTTGGGTATAGATTACGGCAGACACATCGTTTCCTCTTTTATCGAGCAATGTCAGTACAGTCTCATCAACATAGTTGTCGATAAGGACAATACGTTTCTTCGCACTTTTAATCAAGTCGGACACAAAAGTATAAGCATCATAAATTTGACCATTGTAGAATACTCCCTGCTTCGGCTTAGCATTACCCTCATCCAATCTGCGAAAAACCTCTTCTATACGCTTGTCGGATTCTTCTAAGTGTCTGTCTGTATCTTGTTGGTGCTGTAAAATTTCCAACTGGTGATATTCTATTGTTTCTAAGCGGCTGAACACAGAAGCATTATTCACCATAAAGTGGCGCATGGAAACAAAGGCTCGCATGATTTGTATATTGACCTCAATAGCTGTTTTTGAACGGAGAACACTACTAAGCATTGCCACTCCTTGTTCTGTAAAGGCATAAGGCATATATTTGAGGTGTTGACCTTGTTTTTCGTTTAAGGTCACAATTTGTGACCTTAAACATTCTTCCTTTGTCAATTGAAACCGAAAATCATCAGGAAAGCGTTCAATATTGCGTTTAACAGCCTGATTGAGAACTTTAGCTTCTACCCCATATAGCGTTGCCAAGTCTTTATCAAGCATAACTTGCTGTCCTCTAATTACTTTTATTAAAGGTTCGATATTACCTGCAAGTTCATGGTTATCGCATTTTGTGACATCCATTTTAGACTGGTCGCAAATTGCGACTGGTTTATTGTTATTTATGTTGTTCGCCATATTTCTATTTTTTTTGAGGTCACAATTTGTGACCTCAAATGTATTGTTTATTGTTGCATGCAAAGGTAGTGCCTTTAGCCTTTAAGCCACTATTGCACAAACCCTTTCTTCGAAAAGAACGTAAAATCAATAATTTTATTGCGGTGATTGTACTATTAGTAATCGTTTCACTCGTTGTACCGTACTCACACCATTTCAATTCTTATCATCGTCAAACGGTAAGGAAGAATTGAATTTATCAAAATCAGAGCTGAATAATTTGTCTTGTATCACACGGTATTTTTCAAACTCAGACTCTGCGAAACTCTTGGCAAATTCAGCAGAAACTTTTCCTGCATCATGTAATACGGCATCACCTCCAGCTTCAAGAATAATGTCTATACGCTTTGCCCAATCTTCCATAGTCATTGGTATATGTCGATTTGCCATTCGTTCCGCTAAATCAAGCACAGAGTTGACGAGTTTCCCCATATCTTCAAGTTCAACTTGCTTCAGATAGTTTTTGGCGATACTCACATCAGGCTTGACAATCTTTCCATCAGGTGCATTCTCCCAAGTGGTCAGTCCCATATGCTCTTTCTCAGCATTGGCTCTTTCTACTATAAGTTCTGCTGCAGTATGCCCATGCACTGCATAATGCATCTTATTCTGAACTTTTTTATAAAACAGACGTGTGGTAGGTGCATCCTTATTGTAGTCAACAGCTGTAGCATATATATCCGTGAGCTTTTGGTAAAATCTTCGTTCACTCAATCTAATCTCACGTATTTCAGCTAACAAATGCTCAAAATAGTCTTCACCGATGAACGAACCATTCTCCATGCGTTTTTTATCTATGATATAGCCACGCAAAGAGAATTGGCGAATGACATAGGTACACCATTGGCGGAACTGTGTAGCACGGATGGAGTTGACACGATAGCCAACAGAAATGATTGCGTCAAGATTATAGAACAGCGTGTTGCGTCGCACCTCTCTTGCACCTTCCTGTTGAACTACCGAGATTTTCTCGGTGGTTGCCTCCTTGTCCAGTTCTTTCGTGTCATATATATTCTTCAGATGCAATCCGATATTGTCTGTTGAACAGTCAAAGAGCACAGCCATAGCCTTTTGTGTAGCCCATACCGTTTCGTCTTTATATAGCACCTGAATGCCTTGTTCCTTACCTTCTGCCACGAAAGTCAGAAACTCTGCTGTACTGTTTCGTATTTCATATTTCTTTGCCATAACTATTATGTCATTATGTTATAATTGTCCTTTACTTTTTCTCCAAAATCTTATTCAACAGGAAGGTGGCATTCTGGTTTCTTGCCACGCCTCGCTGTATCTTATAAGTATAGGTGACATCCGTGCCTAAGTCTATCTCAAAACAGAAGTTGTGGAACTTGCCCGACGGATCTTTCTCCATCTTGGATAATTCCAGGTCGTGGGTGGCGATGATGCCGCTAACAGGCAACTTGGAGATGGCTTCGAGGAATTTTCTGGAACCGTTCAACTTGTCCAGCGAATTGGTGCCCTTCAGAATTTCATCGAGAATAATGAGGGTTTTCAGTCTCTCGCTTCTCTCGCCGCATGCACTTCCCTTGCAGAATTTCAACAGTTCTTCCAGTCGGATCAGTTCTGCATTGAAGTAAGAGATGCCATGCGTCAGGTCGTCTGTGGTTCTCATGCTGGAGAACATTCTGAAGCGGGAAATCTTCAGATGGTCGGAAAAGACAGGCATTCCTGCCATCGCTAAGATATAATTCACGCCCAATGAACGGAGGAAGGTGCTCTTGCCCGCCATGTTGGCTCCCGTGATGATATAGTAGTTGCCGTCCTTGACCGTGAAATCGTTCTTCACCGCCTTGGCACCGAGGAAAGGATGATAAAGGTTCTTTCCCTCGAAGATGATTTCTGGCAATTCTTGCAGTTCCGGTTCGTTGGCTTCGGGATGATTGTAGCGGAAGTCGGCCATCGAAACCATTGCATCCATCTCGCTGATCACGTTCATCCATTCCTCCATCTTCACCATATAGGTATTCTTCCATTTCAGAAAACTGTGCACCAGGAAGAAGTCGCTGAGCATGAAGGCATCGGTGAAGAACAGACCGAGGAAGTTGCCCCGTCGGTCGTAACCCTTCAGTATCTTTTCCAGTTGGGCGAATGAAGGCAGTGCGTCGGCGAGCGATTCCTGCATCTCCCTGCCCAACTGGCTTTGGAAATTGCGCTGGGCAATGAGACGGAGAATCTGCGAGTAGGCGATGAGTTGGTGACGGAGCTTACCGCCATTACTGTCTATCTTGTCGAGGGTCTGCTTGCAAACGAAGAATACCACCATGTATTGCAGCATGACCCACCACAGCGGGATGTTGATGGAGATGACGGAGCAGATAGAGAGGATGACAGAACCGATGATGCCGATGATCGCCAGCCAACCGAGGACGAGTGAAATCGGAGAACCAAACCATCCCGGTACTT
Organism: uncultured Prevotella sp.; assembly: GCA_900554835.1. Taxonomy (GTDB): domain Bacteria; phylum Bacteroidota; class Bacteroidia; order Bacteroidales; family Bacteroidaceae; genus Prevotella. The sequence goes on from USJD01000055.1 coordinate 8,997, forward strand.
CCATCTGTGAAACTTTCTGCATCGCCTCAGCCACGGCTGCTGAATCTATCTTCTTGCAGTTTCTTTCGCCAAGTGCCAGAAAGTCCATGCGCCAGTCGGGGGCTGCGATTTCCTTCTGCAGTTCCGCTCTTTTTCTGATTTCCTTCAGAGAGAGAGGGGTTTCACGCGTGAGGTTGGCAGCTAATCTGTCAGAACCGCCCGAAGTGATGGTGCGGCAGATGCGGTTGAAGAGGGAATCCTTGCCGAAGACATCGAGGTCGAAGGCATAGGAATGCTGCGGGTTCAGATACTGTCCGCCTGTTTCAAAAGGAGAAAAGTCACCCTCCCAGGCCTTGATTTCATTCTGATAGACCTTGAGCAGGGCAGCCAGTTGTTCTATCTTCTCCTTGTGGCGGTCGTCGATGCGGCGGATAATGAAATAGACTGCCAGGCACAGAACGGCTCCCACCAGAAAATGACGGGTGTCGCCATCGCATGCAAAATAGCAGATCAGGAAACTTAGGATGCCTCCGAAAGCCAACAGTTCGCCTGTGATAAATCCCGTGTTCTTGCGCTTCAGGGCAGTCAACTCCGAAGCATATTGGTTTGCGTATTTCTGATAATTCTCTTTGATATTCATGATTGTCTGCTTGTTTTATTTGCCATGTATCAGCGATAGATGATGGCAAGATGATAAACTGTTTATGGGGTGCAAAAATAGGGATAAAAACAAAGCTGACCAAATAAAGTTACCCATTTTTAAGTCTTTTATGCGAATATTTGTGGAATTTTTCTTTGTGTTTCCATTTATTCCCCGTACCTTTGCACCCCAGAATTATAATCAGTCAATAAGAACGATAGAAAAAATATAAGTTTAGAAGATTATGGAATATATGTCTCAAGAAGGCTATGACGAACTCGTAGCCGAGCTTCAGCACATGGTGAACGTGGAGTTGCCAGCCGTGCGTGATGCTATCGCTGAGGCTCGTGACAAGGGTGACCTCAGTGAAAACTTTGAATATCATGCTGCCAAGCGTGAACAGGGTAAACTGTTGAGCCGGATCAGCTTCAAGCAGAAGGTCTTGGAGAATGCCCGTGTCATCGACAAGTCCCGTCTTAAGAGTGATACTGTAGGTCTGTTGAGCAAGGTAAGGATTACCAATCTTTCCACCAAGTGCAGTATGACTTACAGCATCGTCAATCCTCATGAGGCGGATCTTCATAATGGCAAAATCTCCATCAAGTCTCCTATCGGCAAGGCTCTCTTGGGTAAGAAGGCAGGCGAAGAAGTAGTGGTGAAGGTACCTGCAGGCTTGCTCAAATTCCGCGTGGAAAGTGTGGAATTATAATGCCTCAGATAGCGTGGCACTGTAATGAGGATTATTGAGGAATAATCAGAAAATATTGTGGAATTTTTTAATATCGGGAATGGCTGAATTTCGGTCATTCCTTTTTTTGTAAGTTTTTAATCTTGTGAATGTTACGTTTTCGTAAACGATTACGTATTCTTTTAACGTATTTGAAATATATTATAATCTGTTTTTTTGTAATTTTGCAGTCGGAATTGCACAGGGGTGTGCTTTTCTATCATGATAATTGATATAATCAAGATGATGATTGATATAATCAAGATGATGATATAAACTCAATAATTTAACAAAAACCATACAAAAAGTAAATGAGACACCTAACTCGTATGTCCCGTAACCTCTCGAGATGGGGGGGCGGTTTCACTTATTTGTATCTTTCCCTAATGCTCCTGTGCTTCTGTGCCATAGGAGTCAAGGCTGCAGATACTAATGGGAGTGTAAAATTCAATTCTGACGTCCGCTATTCGCAGTGGGCGATTAATTCACGACTTCACGATTTCTATGGAAATCAAAAGAAGTTCGGTTTCGATTATTACGACAATAATGGAACCAATACCAAAACCGTTACTTGGTACAAACTTGATGGAAAGACTGAAGTTGGTCGATCTTTCGACTATGTAGCTGGTCTTGTAGGTAAAGCTTCTCTTGAAGCAGCCGATTTCTATCAAGATTTTGATTGGTCAAAGCCTTGGTTCTATGCTGCACAAGGTTATGCTACTGACAAATCTTATGCTAATTTGAGTATGACTCTTGACAACATGAATGCAGCCAAGATGTATTTTCCTATTCTTGCAGGAAAATTAAAGTCTGATGCTGCAACAAAAGTTGCTAATACTGCGATTGCTGCAGTTATTAAAGATATGAGTACCTATAATTCCACATACGTTATAGGTAGTGGAAAAAGCGCTCTGAACAGCACCAATGCCAACGATGTTCAGAAAACGATGTTTGGCGGATGGTTCCACAAATCTACAGACTATACAGACCAGATGTGGTGTGATGGTCAGTATATGGGACCTGCCTTGCTTGCTCAGATTATCAAGCATACAGGCAAGACAAATAATATTTCTGACAATGACTGGGATATTATTGCTAAGCAATTTTCTATCACATGGGCGCAGCTCTACGACAAAACTACAGGTTTGCTTTATCATGGTTTTACTGCTAATCCTGGTGATAATGCTTCTTCTTCATGGGCTGGCATTAGCAAGGACAACGTCTATCACTCTGCATCTTTCTGGGGTCGTGCCAACGCTTGGTATTTCCTCGCATTGGTTGACATTCTCGAAGTAATGCCAACAAACAATACTTACTACAATACCTTCAAAGGTTATTTATCCAATCTTGCTAAAGGAATAGCAAACTATCAAGATAAGGGTACTGGTTGCTGGTATCAGGTGATGGATAAGGTTCCAGCTTCGCTTACTGGTAATTACCTTGAGGCATCTTGTTCTTCTATCTTTACAGCCGGTTATCTCAAAGCTATCCGTCTCGGACTTCTCGACAAAGCAACTTACGAGCCTATCGCAAAGAAGGCATACGAAGGATTGGTAAATCAATTCATGATTTATGACAATAAAGACAACAGTACGATTCAGTTGGTTCATAGCTGTACTTCTGCTGGTCTTGGAGGAAGCAACAAACGTGCTGGAGATGACAATTATTACCTAAAAGGTACAGATGCAAAAGTCGTTACTTCTTCTAATCCGACAAGTCCATATTATTATACCGAGGGCAAGGTTCTCGGTGGCTTCATCATGGCTGCTACTGAGTACGAGCGTGCTTACCAGAACCAAGACAGCAAGCAGATTCTGTTTGCCAAGGACTTGGCTCCAAGCTATGACTTCACTACTACTGCAGGAACCCTCGATGCCACTGCATACGGTAATGGTACCGTTTCTTATCAGTGGTATAAGGATAATGTAGCTATTAATAATGCTATTTTAGCTACCTACACTCCTGCTGAAAGTGGAAAATATTATTGCATAGCTACATCAGGTAATACAAAAATCACTACAAGCACAACAAATGTGACTGCCAAAAGTAATTCCAATACTGATAATGGTAGTACAGATAATGGTGGTAGCGAGAATGGAACAACAACAGGAAATAAACTGTTTGACTATACCGTTCCTGGAGGTATAACATTAAATACTACAGAAACGAGTGTAAGTCCTTATGGTTCTGTTTCCGCATCTGTTTCATCTACAACAGATGCGACTAAGGGATTTAAATTTGATAAAAGTTCCACATATCTTAAGATTACTTTAGACAACAATACTCTGCAGGCAGGAGATGTCATTACAATAACATCTTATGCTGCTAATACAGGTATGGGTGTTAAGGTATCAGCAGTAGATGGAGGTGATGCTGTTAATTTTGCATCAAGCACTGTAGCAAAGGACTTTACAACAAGTTCTTATACAGTAAAAAGTGATGATGTACTTAATGGAAAATCTTGCATTTATTTATATAGAAGTGGAAAAAGTACCACTTATCTCAAGTCCATCTCCATCACTCGTGCTGCTAAGAAATATAAAGTTTCTGCTACAGTAAAAGAAGGTGGCTCTGTATCCATCAAGAATGGTTCGAGTGAAGTGACATCTAATACAGAAGTAGAAGCAAACACTTCTCTTACATTCACCGCAACACCAAGCGAGGGATATGAGTTTGTAAACTGGACTGATGCAAACAACAAACCTGTTAGTACAGAAGCAACTTACACAACAACTGTAACTGCTGCGATTTCACTTACAGCCAACTTCAAGGCTAAAACTCCAGTTACCCCAACCGAAAGCGAGGTCATTTACAACTGGAATACTATCGGTAGCCAGAAAGAGAATATCGCTGTTACAGAAGGAACAAAGAATATAAATGGAACTTTTGTACCATGTATAAACTTCGGTAGTAACTATGATGTCAGAAGATATACCTATATGTCTATCAAGGACAAGTATAATGGTGGTTTTAAGGTAGGCGATATTATCACTATCACTGGCCTTTATACTGGTCCTAAAACAACAGGTATTGGTATGGAAATCCATACTACAAGAGATGGCAAGGCAGTCTTTAGCACACCTTATTATGATAAGGAACTTAAGACTTATACCTATACACTTACTGAAGACTGTGACTCACTCTTCTTCGGTCGCTATGGTGGAGCTACTCCTAATGTAACCGAACTGAAGGTGGTTCGTCCTGCAGCTTCGGCAAAGCAGCGTCTTTCTGCCAACTTCGATACCAATAATATCAAGGTGGTAACAGGTACTACGTCCATTACACTTCCTAACCTCACCGTTAAGGCAGGTTCTACAGAACTTACTGCAACAAGCGATTACTCTGTAAGCTATGAGTCTGATGCAAACGAGATAGCAACCTTGAATGGTACTCAGGTGAACTTCGTATCAGGAAAGACCGGACTGGTTACTATTACGGCAAAGGTAACTCCTAAGGATGCAACAAAATACGAGGGAACGGAAGCTTACTATCAGATTCTCATCCAAGATCCAACTCCTCTGAACATTTCAGTAACTGATATTGATATGAATACCACAGATGCTGAAATCAAAGAGCCAGTTGTGAAAGTTTATGGCGAAAATGATCAGCTGTTGAAGTTGGGTACTGATTATACTTTGTCATATTCGGCTTCTAATGGTGGTCCTGTATCATTCCCTGACGGAAAACTGACTGTAGCTGGTAGTAAATACAACTGGACAGTAGGTGTTTCTTCTATCACTGTGACTGCCACACCAACAGAAAGTTTGAGCAAGAAGTATAAGGAAGGAAGCGTTGACTTTACCTATACTGTCACCAAGGGCTTGATTACACCAAAGTTCCTTGACGACTTTAATGGTATAACAGTTAAGGTAGCAACAAAGACAGGTAAAAAGGACAATTTCAATACCTTCACTGTGCCTCTGATTTATGATGGAGAAGATGTTAGTAGCTATTTCGACTATACTTACGAAATAACATCTACTTCAACTGCAAACACGCAGAATGTGAATGGTAATATGCTGACTTACTATCCTAAGAATGCTGGTACTTACACAGTCAAAGTGAGTGCAACCGTTAAAAAGAACGAAAAAGATCCTACGTTGGACTATACTGATGTGTATGCAGCTCCTACCAGCATCACATTCACTCTTAATGTAAATGCAACCTATATCCGTCCTGTAGTGAAACTCAATCCTGTCAGTGTCAACATGTACACAGGAACAAGAGAAGATGCTCCAGATGTTACGATCACAAATTATAAGGATAACAGCGTCATCGACGAGAGTAACTATAAAGTTTCTTGGACAACCTTTACTCCGGGTATCTGTAAGGTAGATGCCAATGGCAACATTGAGGCCGTCAGTGAAGGTGATGGTAAGATTCGAGTTGTTGTAAGGGGTGACAACATGGAGAGCACTACTGCTTTCTTGAATGTCTTGGTTGATGATCCTGCTATGTATCGTGTAAGGGGAACTGGTGATTATGGTAACCAGAAAAGAATGCGGAACCAGGACAAGACCTTGTCTGTAGTTCTTGGTGGATGGTTGTTCCCTAATCCTGTTGCGACTAATGGCCCTGAAAGTTCTCCACAACAAGGTCCATCAGCAGAAGGACTGTCTGCAGCTTCTCATTGGGGAACAGATAAAAATTTGTCATCTTTGCCAAAATGGAAACTTACAGGCTTCGATTACTATGTAGTTGGTGATAAAAACAAGAATGCACGTCAGGAGAATGGTTCTAATGCTCTCCCTGAGACAACGAATATCTATAGTGCAGACTTCAAGTCATATACAGGAACCATCAAGGATAATATGTTTAATGTACCATGTTCAGGTTCATTCCTTGAGTTCAACCCTGCTACAAACGGAAAGGTAACTGTACACATCTTCCAGAATGGTGCATTTGATAGTGGAGTTTATCGTCCTCAGCGTCGTGTGTTCGTCATGGATGAGGCCGGCAATTTCGTAGAATCTGAGGCTCATATCGAAACTACAAGTGGTAAGCCAACTGGTGGCATTCAGCCTATTTCAAGCTACAAGTGGGATTTGAATCCAAAGGGTAAAGATACTGCTCCTACTATTGAGGAGGTAAGAAGTCACTTCAATGGCATACCTAACACATTTGATATGACGGCTAATGCATTCAAAAATGATGTTTATGAGAGTCTCCTCAGTACAGAAATTGTTCCAAATGCAGCTGCAGGTAAGGGAAATGGTTCTATGGGCTGGTCTGTTCTCGCAGACTCACCTGTCACCTATACCTTTAATGTAAAGGCAGGTAAGACCTACTATCTCTACAACTTCGGTTCGAAGATTGGCTTCTATGGCTTCTCATTCGATGAGGGTGAAACAAAGCCAACTGTTGATCCGGTAAATTACAATGCTGACGATGCGAATGCAAACAATGTTGTTGAGAAAACTGCAGAGGGTCATGTGGCACAGGTGAAGATTGAACGTAAAATGGTAGCTAATCGTTGGACGACTTGCGTTCTTCCTTTCAGTCTCAACAGACAGCAGGTGGACGCTATCTTTGGTCCTGCTTATAGTGCAACAGCGAAGGAAGGTACCCAGATTCTCTACTTCGACCATGTTGAGGGCAGCAAGGCATACTTCGTACGTCACGCTTACAATACAATCGTTGCTGGTAAGCCATTCCTTATCAAGCCAACTAAGAATATTGAGAGCATCAATACTGCAGATGTAACTGACTATCCATACGTTACCATCGAAAATACTGAACCGGCAAAATGGTGCGAGAGTAATGGATATGTTTGGACATCAAGTTACAACACCATGGATATTGCTAAGAACGATTACTTCATCGGTGCTTCTGATGGTAAGTTCAAGGCTTATTCTGCTGCTTCTGGAACTGTCAAAGGTTTCCGTGGCTTCCTGAAAGCTAATCTTCCTGCAGGAGCTAAACCTGTGATGTTGAGCATCAGTACCAGTAGCATTACTGATGGTAACGATGGCGAAACAACAGGCATTGAAGACTTGATTATCACTACTGATGGTGAATTGATGCCTGCTAATAGCAGAGTATATAATATCAATGGTCAGTTGGTAAGTGAGGATGCAAGCAACTTCCAGTCATTGCCAAGTGGTATTTATATCATTAATGGTAAGAAATATATTAAGTAAGAACGATTATAATTATGAATAAAAAAGTATATTTACAGCCACATATAAAATGTGCCCCGTTACCGATGGCAAGTTTGTTGGCAAGTTTGTCGCATAGTCAAGTTATTGACAATACTGGTGGTAATACTTCTATTGAAGACGGAAAACCTGACACAGATACTGCCAAGGAGCACTGGGGTAGTATTGACTCCTGGGATTCCTGGGAATAACCCCCCAATCCCTCTATAAATAATTAATCGCCCTGAAAAGGCTGAGCATTCATCTCTATTTGGAAATGAAATGCTTGAGCCTTTCCAGGGCGATTTCTTTTATTCTCCTTTGATTTCCCAATCCTCAATATTACCCTTCGTAGAATCAAAGTTGATACCTACTTTCACTATCCTTACCATAGCCTGATCCTTTCTTCTTCTAAGTATTTATACCCAGCAAAGATACGAAGTTTTTTGTGAACTCTTTTAAAAATGGTGGAAAAATTTGGAGGTTACGTAAAAACATCGTATATTTGCATATAAATAGCTTTGAATAATGAGTAAGTATAATTTTAATATAAGCAATTATCATGCTATAGGGCATGCTGATATCGAAATAGAAGGTATCACAGTTATCGCAGGCTGCAATGGCTGTGGAAAAAGTACTATGTCCCGTTGGTTGTATTATATCGTCAATACTTTGTCTGTATTAGACTCTTTCTTTTTCTCTGATTTCAGAGATATGGTTATCAAATCATTAGAGAAATATTCTAATGCTCTGGATGATATCTCAAATTATCTGGATGATGATAAAAAGCAATCATTTGAACATACCTTATCATTAATGACAATGGCAACATTGAGTAATGGGGGTGTGGAGAAGCTCGATTTTTATTATAAAAAAGCAATAGGCTCACTTGATGACATGCTGGTTAACTTTCTGCAAAAAGAGCAGAATCCTCAGCAGGTGCGTCGAGTGTTTAATCTTTTGGGGATTACTGATCAAAATCATCTTCATGAGGATATAGAACGAAATGCCATTCAATTGTTTTCTGAATATCTTCAGAAATATGAAAACAACAAAAAAACTCGTCCCCTCAGTTACTTGAAAGAGAAAATCGCTTCTGTATATCGGGAAAAGGATGGCTTTCCTGCCAGCATAAGCTTTAAGGAAGATGAAGTGGAATTGCTTGTTGATAGACTTGGAAAGATATATAGTTTGGATAATGCTATATATGTAGGAACGCCAGCTGCTATTTCTCTTCGTCAATCAGACAGAGTGGTGATGACTTCTTTAGCTCATAAAGTGGTTCACGTAAATGAAAAGGGAAGTGAAAATTCTGGCAGACAGGATTTGCTTCATTCTATTAACAAAATGATAGATGGTTCTATCGTAGAAAAGGAGAACTTCGATACTGTTGATTTGGTTTATCGCAGCAGAAATGGTAAGGAAATTAGACTCGAAGATCTTGCATCGGGATTTAAACCGATGGTTTATATGCTTCGTCTGATAGAAAACGGGTGGCTGACGGATAATACCTTGCTGGAGATAGATGAGCCAGAAACAAACCTTCATCCACAATGGGTGGTAGAATTGGCACATCTTCTTGTTTGCATCAATAAAACTTTCGGAACCAAGATATTTATTACAAGCCATAATCCTGATATGGTTTCTGCCATCAGATATATATCTGAGAAAGCGGGAGTATTGAATACTACTCGTTTCTATCTGGCAGAACAGCGTGAAGGTTCTGACTTGTTTGACTACAAAGATTTGGGCAGTGATATTGAGCCGGTATTTGAATCTTTCAACAAATCTTTTGATACTCTTCAGAAATACGTAGAGAACTATGGCGAAATTTAAGATTGGCAATTATCAGGGAATCAAGATTGATTGTTGGACAGCAAAAGATTTAGTCGGCTTGCATCATTTGATGAAGCAAGAGGGATGCCCAAATTCTGAAAATCTTTTCTCTGACTATGATAAGGCAATAGAACTTGATGAAGTTCAGAGACGAATTTCTCGAAAGCATCATGCTGATAAGAAATCTTCTGCAGACATGCTTTTGCATGTGAATGATAAGAGATTACTTTTGGCCGATGCAAAATTCCGACTAAGCAATACCCGGAATTTGGATTCAAAGGAGATTGCCAAAAAGGTTAGTGATTCTAAGGCAATGGTAAAATCTGACTATTCTTTTGATAATAGTTTTTATATTTTGCTGACCAAGAAAGCTGCATCTCCTTCCAATTTAAATAGGCTTAGAAGAAATGTAGGAAATAATCCAAATTATCAATTTATGGATGCCGTTGAATTTCATAAACTGTTTGAGGATTGATATTAGAACTCCGTTCCTGATGTTTAGAAAACTCAGGAACGGAGTTTTTTATAACTCTTTTCCGTCTTTTTCTTATATTATGAATTTTCTCCCATCCATTTATTATAGGATACATTCTCCTCTTTCCACTTATCCTTTGCTGCCAC